>DATMYT010000505.1:0-27692 GCA_035560855.1 Negativicutes bacterium
ACAGGAATTCTATTGACGAAGGCGAAATATTAATAAAGATATAGCCAAAAAAAGGAGCTATTTTATGTTTATTGACAGAGCGAAAATCAGCATTAAAGCGGGCGACGGCGGCGACGGCATGTCGAGTTTTCACAGAGAAAAATATGTGGTCAAGGGCGGACCGGATGGCGGAGATGGAGCCCGTGGCGGCGATATTGTGTTGCTTGCTGACCGGAACATGAATACGCTGCTGGACTTCCGCTATAAAAAGAAGTTTAAAGCGGACCGAGGCGGCGCGGGCGAAGATAACAATAAATTTGGTCGCAAGGCGGAGTCCATTATTGTCAAAGTGCCGGTAGGCACACTGGCATTCGACGATGAAAGCGGGGAATTGATCGCCGATCTGGTCGAGGAAGGACAGACTGTCGTAGCGGCAAGAGGGGGTCGGGGCGGTCGGGGCAACGCGCGTTTTCCCAACAGTGTGAATCGGGCGCCGACTTTTGCCGAGCATGGCGAGCCAGGGGAAGAGCGCAAATTGCGCTTGGAGTTGAAATTGCTGGCTGACGTGGGTTTGGTCGGCTACCCAAGTGTAGGAAAATCGAGCATCATCGCAACGGTCTCTGCGGCTCGGCCAGAAATTGCCGCGTATCATTTCACGACCTTGACGCCGGTACTGGGCATCGTCAAGATTGATGACACGACGAATTTTGTGATGGCGGATATTCCCGGTCTGATCGAAGGGGCGCACGAAGGCAAAGGCTTGGGTTATGAATTTCTTCGTCACATTGAACGCACCCGTCTAATTATTCATGTTCTGGATGTATCAGGCATGGAGGGACGCGACCCGTTGGAAGATTATAGCAAGATCAACGCCGAACTTTCCGCGTACAGTGAACTGTTGGCCGGACGGCCGCAGATCGTTGCTGCGAATAAAATGGACTTACCCGATGCGCGGGTGAATTTTCCGGCGGTTGAAGCGGCGCTCAAAGCCAAGGGCTGTGAAGTATTTCCGATTTCGGCTGCTACAGGGGAAGGGTTGAAAGCTTTAATTCAGAGAGCTGCCGAACTGCTGGCCACACTACCCAAAGACATTATGCCGGCAATCCCGATGGTCGTCGCACAACCGTCTACGGACGCTGAATTTACCATCAGGCGCGATGACAGTGGCGCATTCATTGTTGAGGGCAAAAACATTGAACGCCTGGTAGCGATGACGCGGTTCAGTGACGAGGAGAGTTTGCAGCGTTTTCAGAACATCCTGCGCCGTAGCGGGATCGATGCCGCACTAAGGGAACGTGGCATTCAGGAAGGCGATACTGTTCGCATTCGTGAAATGGAGTTCGATTTTAGCGAGTAACAGGGGGCCGAAACATGTACGACAGGAGCCTGCTGCAGGCGGCTAATCGCATTGTAGTGAAGGTGGGGACCAGCACTTTAACCCATTCCAACGGGAAATTGAATTTTTTTCGTATCGAGGGGTTGGTCAGGGAGCTTGCGAACGCCGTAAACTCAGGTAAGCAGATTCTGCTTGTCAGTTCCGGCGCGGTAGGCGCTGGCATGGATCGACTGGGATGGAAGGAAAAACCCAAGACCATTCCGGAGAAACAGGCGGCTGCTGCAGTGGGGCAGGGGATTCTCATGCATACCTATGAGAAACTCTTTGGTGAATATGGGCAAGTCGTGGCGCAGGTGCTATTGACGCGGGAAGACTCGGTCAACCGCCGTCGCTATGCCAACTCCCGCAATACCTTGCTGACACTGCTGAATATCGGCGTTATTCCCATCATCAATGAAAACGACGCTGTTGCCATCGACGAGCTAAAGATCGGCGACAATGATACGCTGTCGGCGAATGTGGCGGCAATCGTTGATGCCGATGCACTCATTATTTTGTCTGATGTGGAGGGGGTTTATTCAGCCAATCCACAAACTGATTCTACGGCGCAACTATTGCCGGAGATCGCGGACGTAACACCTGAAATTGAAGCGATGTGCGGCGGCGCTGGAACAATGCGCGGTACTGGCGGCATGCTGACAAAAATGGCTGCAGCCCGCATGGCGATGAACTCCGGCATTGTGATGGTCATCGCCTCTGGCGCCCGTGATGGCGCGATACAGGAGGTGTTGGCAGGAAAATCTGTCGGAACGCTTTTTCCGCCGAGGCAGAATCGCCTGCAGTTTCGCAAGCGCTGGCTGGCTTTTGGCGCTCGGATCAAGGGCCGTTTAACGGTGGATAAGGGATGCGCCCAAGCGCTTGTGTCCAGTGGCTCAAGTTTGTTGGCCGCCGGGGTCAAGGCAGTCGAAGGAAGTTTTGAGCAGGGAAGCACTGTGAGTATTCTCAACCAGGATGGCTGGGAAATTGCGCGAGGATTGACCAACTATAACACTGACGAAATACATAAAATCATGGGAGCCCATACTCACGAAATCATGGGAATCTTGGGGCACAAACCATACGATGAGGTCGTGCACAGGGACAATATGGTCCTACTCAGCCGACACGAAACGGAGGAAGAAAAATGCTAACGAGAAGAATGGATCTGACTATCAGCACTAATAAGTTGGTACAATCAAAAGAATTTTATATGGAATACCTTGGGTTTCAGTTGGTATTCGAAAATGATTGGTATATCGAACTGCTGGCTGAAGGAAGCACGACGATGGGCGTTAGCTTTGTCATGCCGGATTTGTCGGCAGGCGAGAAGTTCACGGGGAAAGGCATGATTTTGTCTTTTGAAGTAGCAGACGTTGATGCGGAGTACGCGCGGATGAAGGCGGCCGAGGTAACAATTTGCGAAGAACTCAAGGACAAACCATGGGGTGAACGAAGCTTTGTGATCAATGATCCAAATGGCGTTCATCTTTATCTTTATAAGGCGATTCCGCCTACTCCGGATTATCAGCAGATTTATGATTCCTTCAAGAAATGAACGGACGAGGTGAACGGCGTGGAATTGAAAACAGAGCTTGAAGTAATGGGCGCCCAAGCAAAAAAAGCCGCCCGCCAATTGGCTTCGCTGTCAACGGCGGATAAAAATAAAGCGCTACTGGATATGGCTGACAGCTTGGAGTCGGAGCAGGAACGTATTTTAGCTGCCAACGCCATCGATATCGCGGCAGGAACGGCCAAAGGATTGTCGGCAGCCTTAATTGATCGTCTGAGTCTTACCATCGAACGAATTCATGGTATGGCGGAAGGGTTGAGACAGGTGGCGACATTGCCGGATCCCATCGGCGAGTGTCTGGGGGGAGGCTTGCGTCCCAATGGTCTCGACATCCGGAAAGTTAGGGTTCCCTTTGGTGTGGTTGCCATGATTTATGAAGCCAGACCGAACGTAACCGTTGATGCTGCCGGATTGTGTCTGAAGACTGGCAATGCTGTGATTCTTCGCGGCGGATCGGAAGCTATCGAATCCAATAAAGTATTGGCGGAGATTCTCATCAAAGCAGGACAAACGGCAGGGATTCCCCAAGGCGCTATCGCATTGGTCGAGACCACTGAGCGTGAAGCCGTGAATATACTTTTAAAAATGAACCGCTTTATTGATGTTATTATTCCACGGGGTGGCGCCGGCCTTATTCGTACGGTTGTAGAAAATAGTACAGTACCGGTGATCGAGACGGGTATCGGGATTTGCCATACTTTTGTGGACGAATCGGCTGATCTGGAAATGGCGGCGGATATTGCTTTTAACGCCAAAGTTTCTCGTCCCGGCGTGTGCAACTCCATGGAGACATTGCTGGTCCATCGGGCAGTGGCGAGCCGCTTACTGCCGTTACTGCTTGAACGTTATGAAAAAGCTGGAGTTGAACTGCGGGGGTGTCCGGAAACGGTTGCGCAACATGCGGCAGTGAAGCCGGCGACTGAAGAAGACTGGGCTACGGAATATCTGGACTTTATTTTGTCGGTAAAAGTTGTCGGCGACCTGACGGAGGCGCTGGAACACATCGAACGTTTCAGTACCAAACATTCGGAAGCCATTGTTACCCGTGACTATGATAATGCCAGGCGCTTTCAGCAGCAGGTGGACGCCGCTGCCGTATATGTCAATGCGTCGACTCGCTTTACTGACGGGTTTGAGTTTGGCTTCGGCGCGGAAATTGGGATTAGTACTCAAAAACTGCATGCGAGAGGCCCGATGGGCTTGGTAGAAATGACATCCATTAAATATCTGATCAATGGAAATGGGCAGATTCGATAAGAATAAGGAACAGGATGTTCACAAATAGTTCACAAATTTGTCACATGAGTTTCATGCTTAGGCTCTATACTAAAGATGAGACCATGAAAGTTGGGAGGAGCACCTCATGCAAAGCATCCTGAACATCCTGAACATCCTGAAGAAATATAAATGGGGATTGCCATTGCTCGTTGTGGTGGCTATAGGCGGGTATTATGCTTATGGATATGTGCAGGAGCAGAACAAACCTAAGCCGACCGGACGCCAAGTGAAAGTCGAGCGCGGCGAAATTGTTGCTATGGTTTCGGCTACAGGGACTATTTCGCCGGTGGATAACATTAGTGTCAGTTCGAAAATTACGGGCCTAATTACCGAAGTAAATGTGGTTGAAAACCAAACTGTAAAGGCAAACGATATCCTGGTTGTTCTCGACGATTCAAAATTTCGCGCGCAGGTTGCCCAGGCCGGTGCACGACTGGCCAATGCCGAAGCAAATTATGAACGTGCCCGCAAGATGACTATGGCTGGTGGTTATTCACGCCAACAAATGGATGCCGCTCAAATGGATTATGATGTTGCCAAGGCGACATATGATGATGCCGTTTCAAATTTAGATGATACTGTGATTAAGGCGCCGATTTCCGGGATGGTCATTGGCAAACCGATCCCGGCGGGACAGACAGTATCTCCCGGCATTTCCAATCCGATGGTGCTCCTGACGATTGCCGATCTGAACAGAATGCAGATTGAAGCGTTGGTGGATGAATCGGATATCGGAAAAATAAAGCTGGACCAAAAAGTATCCTTCACTGTCGATGCATATCCGGATAAGACCTTTGCCGGAAAAGTTGCTACGATTTCCAACAAGGCCAACGTTCAGCAAAATGTTGTCTATTACACGGTGCTTATTGACGTTGAATCGCCGGAAGGCTTGTTGAAACCGACTATGACCGCGCGAGTTTCCGTCCATGTTGGGGAACGCAACAATGTGCTCATCGTGCCGACATTGGCGATCAAGGACAACAAAGGGCAACGATTTGTACAAGTGCTGCGAAATGGAGCTACGCAACCGGAGTCAGTGAAAATTGTCACAGGCTTGTCAAGCGAAGATCGGATAGAAGTGGTGAGCGGTTTGCAACAAGGCGATACAATTGTGTTGCCGCAGAGTGGAACAAATGGGGCAGGCAGGATACCAGGCGGTGGAGCCGGGTCCGGCGCCAGCATGTTCCGTCAGACGCCGGCCCGTTAAGGGAGGCGATGAAATGAGTGAATCGATTGTCATCAAAGATATTGTCAAAACCTATCTTATGGGAGATACCACAGTCCGTGCATTGGCAGGTGTGAGCCTACTCATTGAACGAGGTGAATTTACGGCGATTATGGGGCCCTCCGGTTCAGGAAAATCAACACTCATGAATATTCTGGGGTGTCTTGATCGGCCGACCAGTGGGTCCTATATGCTGGACGGGGCTGAAGTAGCTACCCTCAGCGACGATGAACTGGCGGTTACCCGCAACCGAAAAATTGGGTTTGTATTTCAGAACTTTAACCTGCTGGCGCGAATGTCGTCGCTACAGAATGTTGCGTTGCCGATGGTATATGCTGGGGTACCCAAGAAAGAACGTCTAGAAAAAGCAACAAAGGCATTAACCATGGTTGGGTTAGGCGATCGTATGCATCATAAACCCAATGAATTGTCCGGCGGCCAGCGGCAACGTGTAGCGATTGCCCGGTCATTGGTCAATGAACCTACGATTATTTTGGCTGATGAACCGACGGGGAATTTGGACAGCCGAGCTGGTGATGAGATCATGGAAATCTTTTGCGAACTGAATCGACAGGGAAGAACCGTCGTATTGGTTACGCATGAACCGGAGATTGCCGAGTATACCCGACGGACAGTGACGTTCCGGGATGGAGTGATCGTCAAGGATGAACGAAGGGAGGCAAGCAAATGTTCTGGGAAAGCGTAGTTATCGCGCTAGACGGATTGCGGGCCAACAAAATGCGTTCCATTCTGACGATGCTTGGAATCATCATCGGAGTTGGTGCTGTGATTGCTATGGTTTCTATTGGCATGGGCGTCCGTGATAAAGTGCAAAAATCTATCGCAGGGTTGGGCAGCAATCTGCTCATCGTTATGCCGGGAGCTACAGCACCCTCCGGTGTCAGGGTGGCCGCCGGTTCGACTATTAGCCTAACGTATAAAGATGCGCAGGCTATTGCTCGTGAAATCTCCGGGGTTACAATGGTGGCTCCCATGGTTCAGAGACAGTATCAAGCAGTGTATGGTGGAAAGAACTGGATTACTTCCATGCAGGGCACTACGCCGGATTTCTTGGAAGTGCGCAATTTCACATTATCGGATGGGGCATTTATTACCCAGCGGGATTTGGATACACGGGACCGGGTAGCAATATTGGGAAGTACTGTCGTGGAAAACCTGTTTGGTGAAATGAATCCTATCGGCCAAACTATTCGCATCAATAAATCCACCTTCCGTGTCGTTGGAGTGCTGGCTCCCAAGGGGCAGTCCGCAGGGGGACAGGATCAGGACGATTTGATCATCGTGCCGCTGACGACCGCACAGGAACGGATGTTGGGCGTTACTAACGTTCAGTCGATCAGCGTTCAAGCTGAAAGCCCGGAGGTAATCAATCAGGTGCAGGATGACATCTCCACCCTGTTACGTGTTCGTCATCGTTTACCACCAGGGGTTCCGGATGATTTTTCTGTTCGTAATTTGACCGCTATTATGGCAACGGCGGAAGAAACGACAGGCACCATTACGTTGCTACTTGGAAACACGGCCGCTATTTCACTGCTTGTCGGTGGTATTGGGATTATGAATATTATGTTGGTTTCGGTGACGGAGCGAACTCGTGAAATCGGAGTACGCAAGGCGCTAGGAGCAACGTTTGCCAATATTCTGCTCCAGTTTCTGATCGAAGCCATTGTAATCGGTGTTACGGGAGGCCTGATCGGCATCGCTCTGGGACTGGGCGCTTCCTATACCATATCTTCAGTCTTTGGTTGGGCTACGGTTGTGTCAGTCGGAACGATTTTTCTCGCTTTTGGTTTTTCAGTACTCATTGGGCTGTTTTTCGGACTGTATCCGGCGCGGAAAGCGGCATTGCTGGATCCCATCGATGCATTGCGCTATGAATAATCCGGCTGAATTGAATCTCCACTGGAATTTGGTATAATAAGACACGCGTTGAAAAAACCATAAGGGCAGGGAGATGCAACGATGGCTGAACAGCCGCAGAAGATAGGCATCATGGGAGGGACGTTCGATCCCATCCACATGGGACACCTGGTAATGGCGGAATCTGTCCGTATGGAGTATGAGTTAACTAAAGTTCTGTTCATTCCGACCGGAACATCGCCGCACAAACAAGGCGTGCCAATCACGCCTGCCATCGATCGGTATATCATGACCATGATGGCTACTTATTCCAACCCCTACTTTTTTGTATCGCCGATCGAAAGAGATCGTCCAGGCCCGTCTTTCACCATTGATACGGTGCGAGAACTGGTGGCGGAATACGGATCCGGCGCTGAATTTTATTTTTTGACCGGCACGGATGCGGTTTTGGAACTGCATACTTGGAACAATATCAACGAAGTGTTGGATCTCTGCCATTTTGTGGCGGCTTCGCGTCCAGGAAAGGTCCGTAGCATTGAAGAAGAGATTAAACGACTGGGGCCAAAGGCTAGAGAACGAATTCATCGCCTGGCCACGCCGGAACTGGAAATATCCGCTACCGACATCCGGGAGCGGGTGCGGTTGGGGAAATCCATTCGTTATTTTGTGCCGGAAAGCGTTGAACACTATATTCACAAGGAAGGACTGTATTTGAAATAACACGATGGAATATCATGAAATCCTTGTAATTCTCACCAAAGAACTACGACCGGCGCGTTTTCGCCATAGTCGTGAAGTGAGCCGGACTGCTGTTCGGCTCGCTGAGCGCTGGGATGTTGATGTCGAAAAAGCACGCATAGCAGGAATATTGCATGACTGCGCACGAAATATCAAGGGTGAAGAACTTCTGGCCTGCGCTAAAACCAACGGCTTATCTCTGAATGAAATTGAAATTCTCCAACCAGCGCTGATACATGCTCCACTTGGCGCCGTTTTGGCAGAACAGCGTTTCGGTATCTTCGATCCGCAAATTTTGCAGGCGATTCGTCGTCATACCCTTGGTGCAGCGCAAATGACAATGCTGGATAAAGTTATTTATCTGGCTGATTGTATCGAGCCGGGGCGTACGTTCCCCGGGGTGCAGCAACTGCGCGAACTTGCGGAGAAAAATCTGGATTTGGCTGTGTTGGCTGCCTATGACCAAGGCATTCGGTTTGTACTGGATGGCGGAGGGTTATTGCATCCGAATACTGTTGAAGGTCGCAACTCTTTGCTCCTGGAAATGAAAGCGAAACGTCATGGGAAATGATATAAGAAACAAACAACTACCAGCTGAGGCTCGCCAGCCGGTTCGCAAGTCCAGGTTCTGGCCGAAGCTTATTTTGTGTTTGTTTGTTGTAGGCTCTTTGGTTGGCGCAGTTCTTCTGGGGCGCAACGTGGCATTGTACGGAAGTGCCTGGGGGCCGGGCGAGTCCGGCAACCGTATCAATATCCTGTTGGTGGGAGTCGATGACGGCGAACTGGCGGATCCCAAGAATAGCGCGCATCGGTCCGATTCAATGCTGCTCATGGGGGTTCATAAAGGAACAGGGGCTGTCAGTCTGCTTTCCATTCCCCGTGATACCCGGGTGGCTATTCCCGGGCACAGTTCCAACGACAAATTTGGCCATTCTTTCGCCTATGGAGGCGTCAATCTGACGATTGCGACCATCCAGGAGTTTCTCAAGATTCCAGTCCACTATTACGTAGTAGTCGATTGGCAGGGTTTTATCAGGATTGTAGATGCGCTAGGCGGCGTGGATTTAAATGTGGATGATGACATGAATTATGAAGATCCGTATGCGAACCTGAAGATTCATTTAAAAAAAGGATTCCAACACTTGAATGGTCAACAGGCTGGTCAGTATGTCCGGTTTCGACACGACGAGATGGGTGATATCGGGCGAGTGGCGAGACAGCAGAAGTTTTTAAAGGCTCTGGCGACACAGGCGATCCGGCCGGGTAATATCATTCGGCTACCTCAGATTATGGCGATTCTGGGCGAAACGGTAGAGACAAATATGACGCCGTGGACCTTCCAGCAAGTATTTGTAGCTATTCCATCATTGAAAAGCAACAAAATTCAGTCGGACATGATTCCGGGAAACTTCGCCAACATCGGCGGTGTCAGTTACTGGGCACCGGATCAGGGCGAAACAAGAAAAGTGGTGGAACGGCTGTTTATTGCACCACCTCGGCCTTACTCCGCAGGAGTGGAGGAAAAAAAGTAAGCAGAATGCTGACAGAGGCCGGCAAAGAATATATAATTAACCAAAGGGATTTAATCCCCAATACGTGAGGAGGTAGAGGATGACCGAAGTGGAAAAAACTTCAACAGAGATTGTTGAAAGCGCGGCAGCCGCCGCAAGTGACAAGAAAGCCCAGCATATTGTCATCATGGATATGCAGAAGGTCTTTCCGGTAACGGACCATTTTCTCATTGCTAGTGGCACATCGACGCCCCATGTTCAGGCGATTGCCGATTCGATCGAAGAGAAACTGGAAGAAGAGGGTCTACAGTTCCTTCACAAGGAAGGATATCGCGAAGGCCGCTGGGTTCTGCTTGATTATGGAGTTTTTGTGGCGCATATCTTCGTAAACGATGAACGCCAGTTTTATAATCTGGAACAGCTGTGGGGCAACGCCCCGTCCCGTACATTCGAAGATTGAGATAAATTCAACTTGCTAGGAGTAAAGGACAGGGCTGGCAACTGAAGTTGTCGGCCGGTACGTCTGAAGACGTGCGCTGATTCTTTCGTCGCGTCATTTTATAGTGTGTCATTGTTTTTAAATTCCCTTGTATTTGTGGCTACGAAGGTCACATTCCCTGATGAATCAGGGGTGCGACATCGTGGCTATTTTTATTGGAGGAAGTGGTTTACATGCATATGGCAGATGCGCTTATTTCGCCGGCAGTTGGCGGGGCGTTGTGGAGTGCAGGCGCGGCGTTGACCTATTATTCGGCGAAAAAGATCGGTCCCGAGTTTCACGCACAAAAGGCGCCTTTAATGGGGGTGCTGGGTGCGTTTGTTTTCGCAGCGCAAATGATTAATTTTGCGATCCCCGGCACCGGTTCCAGTGGACACTTGGGGGGCGGCATGCTATTATCCGTTTTGCTCGGTCCTTATGCTGGATTTTTGACCATGGCATCGATCCTGACGATTCAGGCGTTGTTGTTTGCGGATGGAGGATTGCTGGCACTGGGTTGTAATATTATCAATCTGGCATTTTTCCCATGCTTTATTGCGTATCCGTTGATCTATCGGAAAGTGGTCGGCGACAATCCTTCGCAGTTGCGATTGACCATTGGCTTGACGATTGCCACAGTAGTCGGGCTGCAATTTGGGGCGCTGGGGGTGGTAGTCGAAACGATGTCTTCCGGCATTTCCGAGTTGCCGTTCCAAACTTTTGCGATGTTTATGCTGCCGATTCATCTGGCGATCGCGTTGGTGGAGGCAGCGGTGAGCGCGGCAGTGCTGGGCTACCTGTGGAAGGAAGCACCGGGATTGTTTGCTGTGCGCACACACACGAATGCGCCGGCTACCAGCTCTCTGCGACGCGCCGTTATTGCCGGGGCGATTGCGACGATGCTGACGGCCGGGATGCTTTCGTGGTTCGCATCAACCAATCCTGATGGGTTGGAATGGGCCATCCAGAAAACCTCTGGCAAGGAAGAGGTAGAAGCTTCGAGTCGGATCCATGAATTGGCCGCCTCCTGGCAGGGAAAAATTGCTCTGTTTCCAGATTATCAGGTTGCGTTGTTCGGATCAACGAACGCAAAAGAGTCTAAACGGGAGGAGGCCCCTTCGTGGCCTGCTGTCAGCGAAGGAACTTCCGCCGCAGGACTGATCGGCTCGACCCTGACACTTTTGTTGGCAGGAGCCGTTGGCGCCGGTTGCCACATCCTCGCAAAACGCAACGTTTCATAGAGAGAAGGGCTCGCATGCAACGACTTCAGGCTCATCTTGATCATTTTCGCCGCCTGGACGATTTAGCTCGGGCGGATTCCCTTATTCATCGGCTACATCCGGCGATAAAAATCATCACTACGTTGATCTTTTTGATCACGCTCGCTTCGTATGCAAAGTATGAAGTGACCGGACTGTTGCCGCTACTGTTGTATCCGGTGGCGCTAATCACGCTGGGACGGTTACCACTTGATTATTTTGCCGAGCGCCTGATGTTTCTCATGCCGTTTGTTGCTTTCGTGGCGATTGCCAATCCTTTTCTGGACCGAGTTCCGATGCTTCAGTGGGGAGCTTTGACGATTACCGGCGGATGGATTTCTTTTGTGTCCATCGTATTGCGCTTTTTGCTGGCGGTTACAGCGGTGCTGGCGCTTGTGGCGACTACTGGGATTCATGATGTCTGCTCGGTGCTGATGCGCGCGGGAGTGCCTCGGATTTTAGTCTTGCAGTTGCTTTTGCTATACCGATATTTGAGTTTGTTGTTGGAAGAGGCCTACCGGATCGAACAGGCGTATCTGTTGCGTTCCAGTGGTTCTGGGCGCGGTATTGCCCCGAAGGTATGGGGTTCTTTGGCTGGTAGCCTTCTAATTCGGACCTTTACTCGCGCACAAAAAATTTATGATGCAATGCTCTGTCGGGGATTTGTTGGGGAACTTCGATTATTGCGACCTGCGCAACTGACGGTCACTTCATTGGCTTATCTGGCAGGGTGGACGGCTTTCATCGTTTCCGCGCGGCTGATCAACATTCCCGTTCGGATCGAAACATTATTCAGGGGAGTTTTTGGATGAGCCATCACACAATTTCTATGCAGGACGTGCAATATACTTATCAGGATCATACACAGGCCCTGCAAGGCGCATCTTTTTTGATTACGCATGGGGAATCTGTGGCGCTCATTGGTGGAAATGGTGCGGGAAAATCGACACTGTTATCACTGCTTGTCGGGATTGTGTTTCCGACCGCGGGCGCGGTAACTATCGGCGGGATGGAACTGACTCATAAAACTGCGACTGAAATTCGGCGTAGAATCGGCATGGTGTTTCAAAATCCGGATGATCAGCTTTTTATGCCGACGGTGTTTGATGATGTTGCCTTTGGCCCTCTGAATATGGGATTTTCACAGGAACAAACGAAGCAATTGGTGAATGAGGCTTTGGCGACCGTCGGCGTAGCGCATTTGAGCCTGCGTTCTTCGCACCGGTTGTCCATTGGGGAAAAAAGGGCTGTTTCCATTGCTTCCGTACTGGCAATGACGCCGGACATTTTGCTGATGGATGAACCTACCTCCGGACTTGATCCCTGGAGTCGCCGACAATTGATCGGTTTGCTGCTGAAATTTGGCCATACAAAGATTATTGCTACCCATGATCTGGATTTTGCGATGGATGTTTGTCAGCGAACCCTAGTTCTGCAAAACGGACGGGTGGTGGCGGATGGGCCGACTCACGAGATTTTGCGTAATGCTGATCTTTTAGCAAGCTGTCGTTTGGAACCCCCGTTGCGGCTACAAAGCAACTGATAAGCGAAAAACGCTGGTGTGATTTACGGAAATGAATCACACCAGCGTTTTTTATTCATAGAGTACAAATAAGAAATTTTGCAAAGTTGCACTACTTCACGATTGGCAGAAACACCGAAAATTGACTGCCTTTACCCACTTCACTCTGAACTTTGACAAAACCGCCGTGAATTTCTACTAGCTGTTTCACAATGGCTAGGCCGATGCCAGAGCCGCCGCTCTTTTTGTCACGAGCCATATCAGCCCGGTAAAAATGTTCGAAGACAAACGGTAAATCCGCTGGTGCAATGCCACACCCGTTGTCTTTGATGTCAATTTGCAGCCAGTCCTTGTTGCTGCGGAAACCCGTTTGGGTGGTGACACTGACTTCTCCGTTTTCCGGCGTGTAGCGGATTGCATTTGTCAAAAGGTTATAGAGAACCTGATTGATACGTCGGGGATCAAGCACTAAGGCGGGAGCAGACGTTAGGTCCTCGAGAATAGAGACATTTCGCTCAAACGCCAGCGGTTCCAGCATATTGACGGCCCGATGGAGGAGCAGATTGACATCCGTAGTTTCTTTTTCAAGTGTCAATTGTCCGGCCTCGGCCAGGGAGAGGTCGCGTAGATCTTTGATCATACGGCTCAGATATTCCGTTTCCTCCCGCAGGGAGTTTAGGGTTTCATCGTTTCGCTCAACAACCCCTTCCAACATTCCTTCCAAATTTCCTGCGATGACGGTAAGCGGGGTTCTCAGTTCGTGAGCCACATCGGCCAGCAGGCGACGTCGGAGCGCTACTTGTTCCGCCAGTGCCCGAGACATCCGATTGAAGCCTCCGGCCAGCTTGCCGACTTCACTGCGGGAGTCTACGTCAACGGTCTCGCCGTATTGTCCCATCTCCAGCGCCGCCAATGCTGCCCCGAGCTTGCGAATCGGTACGGTGATGCTACGGGCGAGGATATAACTGGCAAACAAACCGACGAGCAAGATCGCCCCGCCAACCCAGTACAGAGACCGGTGGATGGAATCCAGAAAATTTTGTTCCGCTGATCCCATTCTAGGCATCATTCCCATGCCGGACGGTTGTGCAGCCAAGTATTCGCCAAAATGAAGGCTCATTTGATGGTTGGCCAGATACACGAGCAAGATCACGGTAAACAGGATCGATAGAAACATTAGGCCGGTAATTCGCGATGTGATGCTATGCATGAGCGTCACCGGCAAATTTATAGCCTACTCCATATACAGTCAGGATGATGCGAGGGTCCTTCGGATTGTCATCGATTTTGCGGCGCAGGTTTTTGACATGGGCATCGATGGTTCTTTCGTAGCCTTCAAAAGCAACTCCTTGAACCTGTTCTACCATTTGGAACCGGGTGAAAACTTGGCCTGGATGAGTAGCGAGCAGTTCGAAAATTTTGTACTCCGTCGGTGTCAGGTCGAGAACGATTCCGTCAGCACTCACTGTGTACCCTGCAAAATCGATGATGAATTTGCCAGTACGAAAGAAGTCTGCTTTCTCCGGTGTTTTCCGAGTGCGGCGGAGAATAGCTTTCACCCGGGCCACCACTTCCCGTGGACTGAAAGGCTTTGACACATAGTCGTCCGCGCCGAGTTCCAGGCCGATAAGGCGATCGGTTTCTTCGTCGCGGGCGGTTAGCATCAGTATGGGAGTGTCACTTTCCTTGCGAATTTGGCGGCAGACATCCAGACCGCTCACACCGGGCAACATCAAATCGAGTACCAGAATATCCGGTTTCTTATCGCGATAGAGCTGCAAGGCCGTAGGTCCATCATGGACGCTGAGCACCAAAAAATCTTCTTTTTCAAAATACCTTCGCAATAATTTGGCGATTTTGGGGTCGTCGTCCACTAGGAGAACAGAATTTTGCGGCATGGGTGTCACCTCTTTTTCTATCTTCAGTATAGCGTCAGAGTGTGGAGAAATGATGAAGAAATTGTGAAGAAGTAATGGGATTTTTCGTTAGGCAATTCACACAGAATCTTCACGGTTTCTTCACTAGAAATTCATAATGTCTTGCTACAGTTAATACATTCAAGATACGAAAGGGGATTTTCTGATGAACATGACTCATTATATGGAACTACTCGCGGTGAACCAGCCTTGGAATCTGATCATTTATATGCTGATTCCGGTGGCATTGGCGGAGGCTTTGGTTGCCACTGAATTTTTTGTGGTTTTTCATCGGCTGGAGTCCGGCGTACTGCGGACAATCAATAAATGGATCGGGATTGTACTGGGATTCTATTTTCTCGGAATTTTTCTACAGATGTCGTTTGGCGTTGTGCCGGGAATTCAGTGGCGCGGTGCAGCCGATGTCATTGCCGTATTTTCCTATCTGGCCGGAGTAATTCCTCTGTTTTCCATTGCATTGCTGGAAATGGGCGTTCTCGGCAAAGGCCAGTCTGACTCAGAGCGAATGAAATTGCATTTCATATTGCTGACAGTGTTTCTGGTAGTAGCGCATGTGGCAATGGTATTCGGAATGTTGGACCCAACATTGCTGGGATGGAACTCCGGGGCCGGTCACATGAAACATTAATAGAGATAGCATGCTTATACCTTTTGGCGCGAATACTGCCAAAGATAGGCAACCATTGCGAGCAATACCAACCCGGTGGCGCCAAGGGACAGGTGCAGCGGCACTCCGACTTTTGCCGCCAAAGTATAGGCGCCCACACCAAGAAACATAAAACTGTTTTCCATGAAATTCTGGACCGCAATGGTTTTTCCTGCCCCAATTAAAGTATGCCCCGATTGCTGCAGACGGGCATTCATTGGCACAATGTAGATTCCTCCCAGCGTACCGACTAAGAGGAGCAACACTACGGTTGGCGCCAGTGAGTCAACCTGCAGGAACGCAAGGATTGCCAAGCCCATGGAAACCCCATACCAGATGGTTCGCTTGTAGGTCTGGATACTAATAAGATGGGGCGTGATTAAGGCGCCTATTGCGATTCCCACACCGGTAACCGCGATGATCAGGCTGATATTCGTGCCGCTGGTGATGCCCAGAGTAACAGGAACCCAAACAAAAATTATCATCCGTAGCACGGCGGAAGCCATCCAAAATGACCCCGTTCCAATCAGGGAGTAGTGGCTGCCGCGGTCCTTCATCAGAGCGCCGGTATCAAGAACAAATTCATGAATAGCGTTGCCATAACCGATGGAATCATTGCCGGGGTCCTTCGGAATCATCGTGTTGACAGCGATGGATAAGGCATATAATAAAACACTGACCAGAAGAGCGCCGGTAATGGACAGGTCAGATAAAAAACCTCCGGCCACCGACCCGGTCAAGATCGCCAGAATCGTGTAGCTCTCCAGTTTTGAATTTGCCCGTAATAATTCGTCTTCGTTATGGGTTAAAAATGGCAGTATTCCGTATTTGGCAGGGCTGTAAATCGCACTTCCCACACCCACCAAGGCATAGCACGGAGCCGGATTGAATCCGGCAAGCAGGATGAGAACTCCGGACAGTTTTACCATATTCCCGATAATCAGAACTTGTGACTTGGGTCGCTTGTCGGCAAACCGACCAACCCAGGGCGATAACAAGATATAGGCGGCCAAAAATGCGCTCTGCACAAAAGGCAGATAGTAACCGGGATACACATCCCGCAGGATAATAGCCTGCGCAACAAATAAGATCATATTGTCGACGAACGCCGACAGAAATTGAGCGACGAACAGCGATCCCAGCGGCGATATCTTACGCACTTTCCACTTCCTTCTGCGCCATCGCCTTCAACGAAACATAATCTGTCTTGCCACTACCTAGAAGCGGTAATTTTTCCACGATAATGATGTCGGTAGGCAGAAACAGCATGCTTTGCCCGGATTGGCTCACAAAATCCCGCAGCGCTTGTTTGGTAGCTGTCTTGTACATCGTGTACAGGATGATTTTTTCGCCTTTTTTGCTGTCAGGCATATTGACGGCCGCATTGCGGTCGGTGCCAAAGCACTTTTCCGCCGTTTTCTCGACGCTGTCCAGACTGATCATTTCTCCCGATATTTTGGCGAAACGCTTCAAGCGGGATTTAATACTCACGAACCCTTCGTCGTCGACAGCTACGACATCGCCGCAGTCATACCATTCTTCGGCAGGAACAAACCCTTTCCCGTGCAGTAAGTACCCAGCCATGACATTAGGCCCTTTGACAAACAAATTGCCGCCTTCTTCGATTCCGGGCACCGCCTCGAGTCGCCACTCTATCCCCGGCAGAAACCGCCCTACTGTACCGACCCGGAAAAATAAAGGTGTGTTGAGGCTGAGCACAGGAGCCGTCTCGGTGGTTCCATAGCCTTCCATAATACGCAAACCGAATTTTTCGCTCCACAGGTGTCGGACTTCATCTTTAAGTTTTTCTCCACCCGCCAAAACGTAGCGCATCTTGTAGAAATCATACGGATGACAATATTTCGCATACCCGTGGAGAAAGGATGGCGTGCTCAGAAGCACGGTAGCATTCCGGTCGTAGGCGAGTTCCGGAACGATCTTGTAGTGGAGAGGGCTGGGATATAAAAACAAATCCATTCCGCTGAAAACCGGCAACAAGGTGCCAGCAAGCAGACCAAAAGAATGAAACATAGGCAAGGCGTTCAACATTTTGTCCTGATGCGTGTAATCCACTATGCAGGAAATCTGGTTAAGATTGGCCATCAGGTGGCGATGATACAGCACAACCCCTTTGGGTTTGCTCTCGCTGCCGCTGGTAAATAAGATTAATGAAGGCTCTACTGTACTTGCAGAATTTGCCGCCATTTCCTGCCGGAGATATTTTATGAAGGCGCTTACCTTGTCGCTCCACGTCACCTGGGCTTTTATATCTTCCAGATAGACGATGCGAAGTTTCGCAGCCAGCCGGGCCGCCAAGTCATCCAGACGTCCTTTTTCAATGAAGGCTCGCGAAGTCAGCACAGTTTTAATTCCCGCTGTTTCGGCGCAGTTCAGGTTATTCTCCGCTCCGGTGCTGAAATTTAGGACGGCAGGAGTTTTTCCGATAGCAAATAGGGCAAACAGCGTCACCAAATGACCGATAGAGTTGGGTAGCATTACTCCGACCGTATCTTCCGCGATCAACAGCCGACGAAATTTGGCCCCCAAAACATAGCTCCCAATGATGGCGTTCGCATAAGTAACGGTGCCGGAGATATCTTCAGCCATGATTTTTTTGCGGCCATGAAGCCGGGCAGCGTCCAATAATTTGTCAAATAAGTTGGTGCGGGTCTCCCGTGCCTGCTTGGCTTGAAACATCGTCTGTTGCAACAGGTTCAAAATCCGGTCGCTGATTTCTTTTTTCTGTTGCCGGAATCCGACCGATTGATTCACTTCAAGATGCGTCGGTGAGCCGACATGTATAACAAGCGGTGGGAACCAGCGCGTTCTTAGTTTCTTTTCCATTCGCGAATACTTGGAAAGTTCAGGTCCGAGCAAAATCACCGGATACAGTGTGGCCCCCGTTCGCAGCGAGATTAACCCGATACCGCTATAGATCTTCATCAGACTGCCGGTTGTCGTAATACGCCCTTCGGGGAATAAGACCACTGGACTCCCTATTTTGACGGCTGCTACGATTTTTTTGAGCGAGTACGGGTTAAGCGGGTCAACAATAATGTGGTCGATCCACCGCAAGGCAAAACCAATCTTTGTGGCAATTCCCGAATTTACGACAAAGCAGGCGTTGGCTGGCAGGTAGGCATACATTAGGATGGCGTCGAGGAATGAGGTGTGGTTGGGCATTACGATGGAGGGCCCGTTAAATAGCAGCTTTTCTTTCCCAACGACTTTGATATTGAAAAACAAATTAAGTATTGCGCGAACCAAACTCCTCACTTTGTTTCCTCCCTATCTTGAAACCTCTTGCGACGGAAACAGTTACCTCGTAAAAATCGGGCGACTAAAGGCCTATGTATTCTATTTCTTATCAGGTCCATAATTCCTGCAAAAGAGAAAGGCTTCCGGCAAAATCGTCGGAAGCCTTTCTCTTGTTTCAGCAATAATCTATTGCAGCAGAGCGACGAGCGCCTTGGCAAATGCGCTGCTGGACTGGGGATTTTGTCCGGTCACGAGCTTGCCGTCGACCACGACATGAGTCGCCCAAGGTTTATCGGACACGTATTCTGCCCCGAGGCTCTTCAGCTTGTCTTCGAGTAAGAAGGGGACCAGTTGATCCAGTTGAACAATTTTTTCTTCCGAGTTACTGAACGCAGTCAGTTTTTTTCCAGCGACGAACGGCGTGCCGTCCGGCAAGGTGGCAGATACCAGGCCCGCCGGTCCGTGGCAGACGGCACCGATGATTTTACCAGCAGTGGCAAAATGCTGCAGGGCTTTGGCCAACACCTCGTTGTTTGCTAAATCAAACAAGGGACCATGGCCGCCGGGAATGACGATCGCATCAAATTTTTGAAAATCAAGCCCGGCCAGTGCTTCGGTTGTTTGCAACCGAGTGGCGGCGGCTTGCCATTGTTTGGGTATTTCTCCGCTTAGGCTGCGGGGATCGATCGGTGATATACCCCCTTTGGGGCTGGCGACCACGACGTCGAACCCGGCGGCTAAAAATTCCTGATACGGGGCTGCGTATTCCTCCAGCCATAGCCCGGTCGGGTGTGTGGCATCAATATGGTCATGATTGGTGACCACCATTAGTATTTTCTTTTGAAACGCCATAATAACGATTCCTCCTTTGCCCATATAATCCCTAAAGGGATTGCACTTCCATTCTATCACTGAAAAAGCTATTGACAATGGTTTGTTTTTTCGATATTATTTGACTGAAGTCAGTCAAGGAGGTGGGGACATGTCCAGAATCACAAAAGATCCACAGGTTCGAATGACAGAAATTCTGGATGCAGCCGAACGATTGTTTTATGAACGGGGCTATCATGAAACCGCGATCAGCGAGATCGTGAAGTCGATTGATGTTGCGCAGGGCACGTTTTATTACTATTTCAAATCTAAGGAAGAAATTTTGGAGGCGTTGATCAATCGCCAGATGTCACTGGTTGTGTTCCGAATGGAGAAAGTGGTTTCAAATGCTTCACTTGCGCCGGCCCGCAAGTTGGAACAGTTTATACAAATTCTCTTTCACACGATTCGATACAAGGATGGCTTATTGTTTGAGTTTTTGTTCAATGATCGGTACCTGCATTTAATGGATAAGATGGTACGCCAAGGCAAACAGATGGCCGTCCCATTTTTGCAGCGAATTATTGAAGAAGGGATAGAAAAAAAAGATTTTAACGTTGCGGAACCGTTGGTCGCATTAACGTTTGTGGGTGGGGTTATGAATAATCTGTTTGACGTGACGTATGAAAAAATTCCGGCCCGACTCTATGCCCAACATATAGAAATGGCGACAGTATTGCTCGAAAAGATTGTCGGGTTGCCGGAAAACTCATTGAAAATTTCTTTGTTTCCAGATTAATTTCCGGGCTATCAGGAGAGGCGCTTTTTTTTACGACATAACTGACTTAAATCAGTCAATTAAATTGGATGGGGGTTAACAGGATGCAGGGCGTAGTTGCAAAGCTGCTTGGCGGCATTGGAGTCAAAAGCAATGAGATGCTGAATTGGGGACGAGGGTTGACGCAAAATTGGCAGTCGTCACAAAAAAAGACGGTTCTGAGTGTAGCAGCCGGGGTACTAGTTATCGGCGTTGTGGCAGGCGGTTGGTTTTGGCATCAGCATCGGAATGCGAATGCTGCGGTGACGGATGTGGTATTGGTGCGTTCACAGGTGGTAGGTGGTGTGGCGGCAACGCAGGAATACACTTATTCCGGTGAGGTGCGGGGTCGCTATGAGAGCCAGCTCGCCTTCCAGGTCGGCGGCAAGGTCATAGCGCGGCATGTCGAGTTGGGCAGTAAGGTCAAGGCGGGGGATGTGCTGATGCAAATTGACGCCAAAGACCTCAGGCAGACGGTGAACATTGGATCGGCGCAGGTCTATTCGTCAGAATCACAGCAAAAACTGGCGCAGAACAATCTGGAACGTTATCGGCGTTTGTATGAGCAGGGCGCAGTGAGTCGGGCCCAGTACGATCAATACGTCAGCGCTTATGAGGTAGCTGTCGCGGGAGCAAGACAGGCTGGCGCTACTTATTCTCAGAACGCAAATCAGCTCGATTATAGTTCGCTGCGTTCTGATCGGGCAGGCGTAGTTTCGGCTATTACGGCAGAAGCCGGACAGGTGGTCGGCGCCGGACAGACGGTAGTGACTGTGGTGCAGGATGGCGAGCGGGAAGTGGAAATCAGTGTGCCGGAAAACCGGATCGAAATATTACGGCAATCACCATCGGTGATGGTGAGCTTCTGGGCCTTGCCCCAGGTAAAAGTGGCGGGAAAAGTACGGGAAGTGGCTCCTATGTCCGATACCGTTACGCGAACATACAAGGTGCGGGTTAGCATTGCTGATCTGCCGCCAGAGGTGACTCTGGGGATGACGGCGTCTGTTGTGGTAGCCGCCCCGCAGGCTTCGTCCGGCGGTGCAACTGAAATTCCGTTGGCGGCTGTGTACCAGACGGAAAAATCACCGTCAGTTTGGGTGGTACAGAATGATGTTGTGAGCCTTCGACCAGTCCAAGTCGTAGCTTTTGGCAAAACAGCGGTCCAGGTGACTAGTGGCTTGAAGCCGGGTGATGTTATCGTCACCGCGGGCGTTCATAAACTGCGTGAAGGGCAAAAAGTGCGGTTGGCTGGCGGTGCTGAGGAATGAAAGGATTTAATCTGACCGAATGGGCGTTGAATCACAAACAAATTGTGTATTTTTTCATCGTTGCGGTATTTATCGGCGGAATCTATTCCTATCAAAACCTCGGTCGCATGGAAGATCCGGATTTCACTATACGGCAAATGGTGGTCAGTGTGAATTGGCCGGGAGCCAGCGCCCGACAGGTGGAAGAACAAGTGACCGACAAAATCGAAAAAAAACTGCAAGATACTCCGGGGTTGGACTATTTGAAAAGCTATTCCCGGGCCGGACAAGCTATTATTTTCATCGCGCTAAAAGATGAGAGTGTACCGGAGGAGAAAATCCGGCCTACATGGTTGGAAGTACGCAACATGGTGGCGGATATCAAGCCGACACTTCCGGATGGGGTTCAAGGCCCGTTTTTTAATGATCGGTTTGATGATGTTTTTGGCTGTATCTATGCACTGACCGGAGACGGGTTCACGTATGAAGAACTGCGTGTGCAGGCGGAAACCATTCGTCGAACCCTGCTAGGCATCGAGAGCGTAAAGAAAGTAGAACTCGTTGGAGTCCAGCCGGAGAAAGTTTTCATCGAGGTTGAAACAAGTAAACTGGCGCAATTGGGCATAGCACCGGCTGTGATTACCAGCGCTGTACAATCGCAGAACGCGATGAGCCCCTCCGGGATGCTGGAAACCGCTACCGATAATGTTTATCTGCGCGTTACCGGGATGTTCGAGAACCTGGAAGATTTGCGCAGCCTGCCAATTCGCGCCAATGGACGTACGTTTCGTCTTGGCGACATAGCCCGTGTCGAGCGTAGCTATGCCGAACCGGCGGACCCGAAAATGTTCTACAATGGTCGACCGGCAGTGGGCATCGCATTGTCTATGGACAAAGGCGGCAACATATTAACTTTGGGGGAAAATCTGGATAAGGCAGTGGCGCAGATCCAGAAAAACCTGCCGTTGGGGTTGGACTTGGGGGTTGTAGCCAATCAACCGAAAGCCGTTGAAGAATCCATCAACGAGTTTGTAAAATCACTGGCTGAAGCCGTAATCATCGTACTCATCGTCAGCTTTATCAGTTTGGGCGTACGTTCCGGCTTGGTCGTGGCCTTGTGCATTCCATTGGTATTGACAGGAGTATTTGTCTGCATGGAAATATGGGGCATCGCCTTGCACAAAATTTCCCTGGGGGCCCTGATTATTTCTCTGGGGTTATTGGTGGACGATGCCATCATTGCCATCGAGATGATGATTGTCAAGCTGGAACAGGGATACAGTCGTTTTGATGCAGCCTGTTACGCATATACGGCAACGGCCTTTCCGATGCTGACAGGAACGCTGATTACCTGCGCCGGGTTTATTCCGGTGGGTTTTTCCAAAGGCAGCGCTTCCGAGTTCGTCGGCAGTCTTTTTTCAGTAATCACTATCTCTTTGGTTATTTCCTGGCTCATATCGGTCATAGTAACGCCATTGTTGGGATATAAGTTAGTGAAGCAACCTGCAGTCGAACCCGCAGAGGGGCATGATATCTACAATACCCGATTTTACAACCTGTTCAAAAAAATTCTAGTATGGTGCCTGACGCACCGCAAGCCGGTCCTGATCGGCACATTGGTTTGCTTTATCGGCTCCATCGGACTTTTGGGCCTGGTACGGCAGGAGTTTTTTCCGGCATCCGCCCGTCCGGAACTGCTGGTGGAGCTACGTTTACCGGAAGGGTCTTCCTTGCAGGCGACCGAGCAGGAAGCGCTCCGTTTGGCAAAGCATTATGAAGGTGACGTCAACATCGAGAATTATACATGGTACGTTGGGCAGGGCTCGCCCCGGTTTGTTTTGACCGCTGAACCTACCCTGCCTGACAAGGCGTTTGCTCAATTTGTCATTGTGGCAAAGAATTTACAGACGCGGGAAGCTTTGATTCAAAAAACAAAAGGGCTTTTTGCCACGGAGTTTCCTGCGGTGCAGGGAAATATTCGGGTACTTCAGACCGGTCCGTCCAGCGCCTACCCGGTTATGTTACGAATCAGCGGACCCAATCATGAAAAAGTTCGGATGGTTGCCGGACAGGTACGGGATCGGATGGCGGTCAATCCTCATCTGGCGAATATTAATCAGAACTGGAATGAAAAAAGTAAAGTAATGCATTTGTCGATCAATCAAGACAAAGCCCGAGTGCTGGGTGTGGATAGCCAGACGCTTTCAGCGAGTCTGCAGGCGTTGGTATCGGGAACAACGATTGGAGAATTTCGGGAGAAGGACAAAACCGTCGGCATTGCTTTTCGCGTCGATGCACAAAACCGTGAAGATCTTTCACGTCTTAAAGACTTGAATATCCACATCGGCAACGGGAAATACGTTCCTCTGGACCAAATTGCCCAAATCAGCTTTGAAACGGAAGAGGGGCTGATCTGGCGGCGGGACCTGAAACCGACGATAACGGTCCAGGCCAATACCGTAGAGGGCGTGCTAGGAAATGACGCTACAAGGGAAGTGTATGATAATCTGCAGGATATACGGGACACCCTGCCGCCGGGGTACAGCATAAAAATCGACGGGTCAATGGAAATGAGTGAAAAAGCTACCCGTTGGCTGCTTCAGCCAGTACCAGTTATGCTGATGGTAATTTTGACGCTGCTGATGTTTCAACTGCAAAGTGTGGCGAAGATGGTGTTGGTGCTGCTCACGGCACCGCTTGGCATCATTGGCGTCAGCGTGGGGCTGCTCGTCACCGGCCGACCGACGGGCTTTGTAGTGCAGCTGGGAATTTTGGCGCTAGCCGGGATTATCATGCGTAATTCGGTCATTCTTATCGATCAAATCGACAAACATATTCAGGCTGGCGAAAGCGAGTGGGACTCCATCCTTCATGCGACAGTAACCCGGTTCCGGCCCATCATGTTGACGGCAGCGGCCGCTATTCTGGCAATGATTCCTCTGATATCCAGCGTTTTCTGGGGGCCGATGGCGGTGGCGATTGCCGGAGGATTATTTGGCGCTACCATATTAACACTGTTGGTATTACCGACTATGTATGCGGCATGGTACAAGGTTAAACAGGAGGTGTGATATGAAACGGGGAATGGTTGTATTCCTTGTCGTATGGTTGCTTTGCCTGATGCCGGTTGCTGAGGCTGGGCCTAAAGAAGACTATGAAGAAGCATATAAAATTTTTATTGCAGCCGGCGCCAGCGTAGCCGCTTATCACACGCGAATGGGAGAACTGGCTAACCGCTATCTGGAACAGGACGGATGGAGCATTGATCACTATGTTCAGCCAGATGGCCGCAGTGGAGCGCGATTTTTGGTTGCATCAAAAAATATTGATGCCGATAATAAAATCTATGTTATGGCCATTGTCGGCACAGAAACAAATCAAGATAGAAAACTTGATCTGCAAGTTGACAAAGTCTATTTCGCCGGACGAACGGTGGAAGAATTTATCGAGAATGCCGCTAATGACGAAGTGCCAGATACGGAACCAAAGGTTCATCAGGGATTCAACAAGTTTATTCAGGCAGGACCATCCGCCGTTCTGCGCAATAAAGAAAAAGCGCCGCTGTTGATGTCTGAAGTGCTGCAGAACGGCAAAAAAGGAAAACTCTATCTAACCGGGCACAGTTTGGGAGGGGCGGCGGCAACGCTTGCAGGAGCCCGTTTGTTAGACATGGGCGTAGCGCCGGAACAAATCGAAGTGATTACGTTTGGTGCTCCGGCTGTAGGAAACGCGGCTTTTGCAGAAAAGTTCAACAATTCCCTGAAATTGACCCGAGTTGTTGTTGCCGGCGATCCGGTCGTTACTGTTTTGCAGGGTCTTGTTGGGGGATATCAACAATTGGGTAAGGAAGTTAAGTTTAAATTGCATCCAATGCTGGATGATCCTCATTACGTGGCTGGCTATCTGGATGCAGTAATGAAAAATTACTATGATAAACGACGGATTGCAATGAATAACGGTGTAGCAGAGTTGCCTCCAATGCTTGATGGAAAAAGAACCATCACAGAAAAAATTTACATTGCTCCTCTGCAAAATAAGCTGCCGGTTGCTCTGGCTGATGAGTTTGTGTATATGAATGAGGCGCTTCAAAATGAGTATCACAGCTCTTTCCCCAATAACATTCAAGGAACTGAAGCGGAATCCGGCAAATGGTTGCAAACAGCATCGTCTTCAGGTTGCCGCTGGCTGATTGTGCCGGAAGTGGGAACTATACGGGTGAGGCAGGAAAAACCTGTCTACTATATTACCGTTCATCAGTCCGTGTATGACGTCAATACGGGAACTGTGGTAGATATGGCGGAGTTTTCTACGGGAACCTACAATCTGACTCCTTTGGAAGCATTTGCACATGCTTTCAAAGGCCTCGATGCCCGCCGGGATTTATGGATTAAGACCTCTCCGGCAGTGAAAAAGGAGTGATTGTGGCATATGTACATCATTATTTCACTTTCACAATTGGAAGAGGCAATGCGGTTCGAAGTTCAGGAATTGTTGGTCGTGGGGCGGATTGCAATACAAATTCATGAGGCAATTGGTGGTGAGAGGTCCATGGAAGAATGGGGAACGCTTCACAAAAATACGGTTTTGATGTTGCGAGCTCACTATGAAATTGTAAATTATCGTGGCAATGACTGCACAGCTAGTTTGCTCCTTCGTCGACATTTGAATAAAATTCATGCAAGGGAAAGGAATGAGTACGATTCGTCAAGTACAAATCTATAAAACCAAAGTTTGGGGATGTCTTTTATTTTTGTTGATAGCCTTTTTGGTCCCCGTGTTTCCTGCATTCGCAGCACCGAACAACTCGACGATGCCAACAGAACTGACGCTGGATCAAGCCGTTACTATGGCGTTGACCAATAATCCGAGCGGGAAGATCGCCGTATTCGACTATGAAGCCGCCAAAGGAGCACTAACCGCCGCCCGGTCCTACCGTTGGCCGACAATCAGTGGAACGCACAAGGACTCATGGACGTGGTCCGGTGAAAAGTATAATCAGAAATACAGCCTCGATCCCAATTATGTCGCGGACCAATACACCAATGCCATTACCGCCAGCTGGGTTCTCTGGTCCGGCAACAAAGTCGAAAGCCAGGTCAGTCAGGCCAAACTTGGTCTGGATTCCAACAAATGGGGCATTGCCGCAGCCAGGCAGCTGCTCAAATATAATGCGACCGACGCTTACTTCAAGTTCATGGCGGCTCGTGATGCCGTCAAACTGAGCCAGGAATCGGTCGAACGGTTAGAGCGCTACCTACAGGACGTGAAATTACAGTTCGATGTTGGCGTTGTCGCCAAAGTCGATGTCCTGCGCTCTGAAGTATCCCTGGCCCAGGCAAAACAAACTCTCATCGAGGCGGAGAATGCCTATGCTCTGACCATGGCCAACCTCAACAACATTGTCGGGTTGCCCTTGACGACGGAGCTGAGTATCAAAGGCGAGTTGTCGTACGCAAAATATGAGCAGGACCTTGCGGCCTGCGTAGACGTAGCGTTGCGGCAGCGACCAGAGATCAGTCAATATACCGACGCCGCCAAGATCGCGCAGGAAGCTGTTACCATTGCCAAGGCCGGGTATCTGCCTACAGTATCGGCAGTGTATCAGACTGGCTGGTATAATGACCAGTTTCCTGGCGGGAATAACTATAACTGGACAGCGTATCTGACTACGAGCTGGAACTTCCTGGACTCGGGGCTTACGGCCGGAAATGTGAAGAAAGCGGTGGAAGGATTTAATAAAGCAAAGGAACAACTGACACAGACGGTCGATAGTGTACGGCTTGACGTGCGGTCCACCTATCTGAGTCTGAAATCTTACGATCAGAGCATCCAGACAAGTAGCGCGGCTGTAGGACTGGCGGAGGAAGACTACAAGATCAAGGTGATCCGCTATCAAGCAGGGGTCGGGACGAACCTTGACGTACTGGATGCGCAGGTGGCGCTGACTACCGCCAAGAACAATTACCTCCAGGCTATGTATAATTACAACAACTATCGGGCCAAGCTTGACAAGTCCATGGGGGTGCCCGTCAGATAAAAAGTGCCTTAGCCCACAACGCCAAGAACTTGCCGGGTTTCCAATCATCTGGCAGTGTTGTGGTTAACATAGAGAGGGGGCTGACAGAAAGTCGCCCCCTTGAATTACATTCATAGTCCTTAGC
>DATMYT010000506.1:0-2480 GCA_035560855.1 Negativicutes bacterium
TCCGCCGGGACCCCAATACCAGCAAATGGGAAGAATCGACGGAAAAACCATTTACGAAATTATTGAGCATCCCGCGTTGATTTATGAGACATTGGCCAGTGCTGGATCGCTCTGGAAGAAGCTTTTTAACCCCAATACATTGGGTGATCTTGAGTTGACTGTTTTTCTACGATTTGCTTTTTCAGCCTTTGAATGGTTGACATGGGGATTGTTGTTTATTGGCTTGGCAGTGATTAAACCCACCTGGAAAAATGGACGGGAAGAACGATGTTTTTATCTGGCGCTATTACTGACGATGAGTTGGCCTGGCAGTTTATTGAATACCACCAACATTAATATTGATGCCACGGTCGGAGTTCTGACAACAGGCCTGGTTTGCACGTCCGTGCTATTGTTCAGAAATCCGAATCTTACGCGGTGGCCTTTATTTGCGTTATTGTTTTTTGGATCATTCTTTTTTGGTTTTGGGAAGAACGAGTTGAGTCTGGTCTTTATCCTGGCGCTTTTGGCAATCGGGTTTGTCGTAATGCTCGGTCGATATTTCAAAGTGCTGTTGGGATGGCGCGAGGCGGTAGCTATTCTCATAGTTGCTTTGATAGGCAATTTGGCTGGCAATTTATTCAATTATTCTTTTGATCCAATCAATTACCAGGCTGGGTGGGGAATTTTGAACAACCGTAGTAGCCAAGCCAGCTTGTTTGAAACCAAGGATTTTGGTGCATGGCTTCTCATGACCATAGAACGATTACCGTTTTTTTCCCTGCATCTTCTATATTGGAATTTGATTGGGTGTGCGTTGTGGCGAACCCGACGCGCTATTGACTTTCATCTCCTGTTTTATTTTGTTTTTTCATCTGCTTTGTTTTTTGGATTCTTTTTTTCACATTCGGAAGTCGGTTCCCGCTATTTTGAACCATCCTTGATTGCTTTTATCTTTGGCTTTGTTTTGGCCTTTCCGTTACTGGACTTATCCGGCCGTTATAATCGAGCTTTTATCATAGTGGCTTTAATTATCTCTGTTCATGCGACTGTAGAGATTGGGTCAACAATATTTCGACAAATGAAAAACCCGACATTGCAACAGACGCGATTTGTTTTGCCTGAAGAGGTTTTACAGGTTGGTTGCATTCCCCTTCTTGAACAGGCAGATGTTTTTAATCGGCCGGAAATTGATTATGCTGCATATACAGGACTAGCTAAAAAGTTTGAGAATGCAGGCAAGAAAATATGTCCAATACGTTATACCAACAGATAATAATAAATGATTATCAAGGGTGGGGAAGTTAACATGCATAAGACTGCTCTTATCACGGGTGTGACCGGACAAGATGGCGCATATCTGTCAGAATATCTGCTGAAGAAAGGTTATGAAGTTCATGGGATCAAGCGCCGTAGCTCGATGTTTAATACGGCGCGAATTGATCATCTGTATCAGGATCGGCATGATGCGGAGCCAAATTTCTTTTTGCATTACGGAGATCTGACGGATTCAACGAATCTGATCCGCATCATTCAAGAAGTTCAACCGGATGAGATATATAATCTGGCGGCCCAAAGCCACGTGCAAGTCTCATTCGAGACGCCGGAGTATACGGCCAACAGTGATGCCCTTGGGACGTTGCGGCTGCTGGAAGCCATACGTATTCTGAAATTGCAGGACAAGACGCGTTTTTATCAGGCATCTACCAGTGAATTGTTTGGCTTGGTGCAGGAACGCCCGCAGAAAGAAACAACACCATTTTATCCGCGTAGTCCCTATGGGGTCGCCAAATTATACGGCTACTGGATTACTGTCAACTATCGCGAAGCGTATGGAATGTTTGCCTGCAACGGGATTCTGTTTAACCATGAATCGCCCATTCGAGGTGAAACCTTTGTGACCCGCAAAATCACCCGTGCTGTAGCGCGAATCAAACTGGGACTGCAGAAAGCGCTCTGGGTCGGCAATCTGGATTCGCAGAGGGACTGGGGTTATGCCGGAGATTACGTACGGGCTATGTGGCGAATGTTGCAGCAGGAGCAACCGGACGACTTTGTCATTGCAACGGGCGAGGTCCATTCTGTGCGGGAATTCATTGAAGTTGCATTTGCTGAGGTTGGGACCCGCATTCTCTGGCAAGGGGCGGGAGTCGAAGAAAAAGGTGTGGATAAGGAAAGCGGAGCGACAGTTGTAGCGGTCGATCCCAAATATTTTCGACCGACGGAAGTGGCATTTCTGCAAGGCGATGCAACGAAGGCAAAAGAAAAACTCGGATGGACTCCCAAGACCTCTTTTGCCGAGTTGGTCAAGATGATGGTTGAAGAAGATCTAAAAACAGCAGAACGAGATCGTCTTTGTGAACAACATGGGTATCGAATTAATGGAGGCTACGAAGACTGATGGAACAGAATGCGAAAATCTACGTGGCCGGCCATCGGGGATTGGTTGGTTCGGCGATTACACGGCGGTTGCAAGCGGAAGGCTATCAAAACCTAATTGC
>DATMYT010000507.1:0-2580 GCA_035560855.1 Negativicutes bacterium
CATCAGGATGAACTGTTTTAGTTTCAAGTTGTCTTTGCCTCAAATTCGGAAAAGACCTTGTTTATGTGTTAGAATGGATTCAGATACTTCTCTCGAATGGAGGTAAACAGTTATTTGAATATATTGACATACAAGCTGAAAGAGGTCTCGTTGGCAGTACTACCTATCACCGTGCTGGTCGTACTGATAAACTTCACAATTGCACCACTGGGATTTTCATTTTTAGCCCGCTTCCTGATCGGTGCAATTCTGGTAGTTATCGGATTGGCTGTTTTTTTGTTCGGAATCGATATCGGCATCACACCGATTGGAATTCAAATGGGATCGTCTCTCGTAAAAACGAAAAAACTATGGGTAATAACCCTAGTAAGCTTTGTGGTGGCGCTGTTTATTTGTGTCGCCGAACCCGACCTGCACATTCTTGCAGGGCAGGTGAATGAAGTAACCGCGGGATTGATATCCAAGACCAGCCTCGTCCTTGTTGTATCTACCGGCATAGCGGTATTGTTCTCTTGCGGATTATTTCGAATCGTAAGAAACATACCTTTATATATCATGTTAACCGTATTATATGGCATTGTCTTTGTACTATCTTTGTTTACACCCCATGAATTTATTGGCATTGCGTTTGACGCATCTGGTGCAACAACCGGCGCACTTACGGTGCCGTTTATTCTTGCTATGGGAATCGGCGTCTCGGCACTAAAAAAGGACAGTAAAATGTCTGAAAAAGATAGCTTCGGATTGGTTGCAATCACATCTGTTGGCGCAATCATTTCCGTTCTTGTGATGGGGATGATGGAAGGGAAGCCATCGATGCATGCACCTGTTTCGATAATTGCTTCTGATTCGCAGTTAATCATGCAGCCATTTTTTCACGAGCTCCCGATGATTGCATTAGAATCATTGCTTGCGCTGCTTCCTGTGCTGGCCATTTATATTGCATCAAACTTCCTTATGTTTAAATTGCCGAAGCGGGCATTCGTTAAGATATTGGTTGGTCTTCTTTACACATATATCGGACTGGTGTTTTTCATGACCGGTGTTAACGCTGGGTTTATGGACATCGGAAAGCTGATCGGCTATAAGGTTGCCTCATTGGAGAATAAAGCTGTCTTTATATTCACCGGCTTTGTATTAGGCGCCTTGACGATACTCGCAGAGCCTGCGGTTCATATTCTCACGAAAAGTGTTGAGAAGGTGACGAGCGGATACATTAAACGCAGAGCTGTTTTAATATCGTTATCCATTGGAATCGGATTCGCTGTAGCTCTCTCTGCGATCCGAATCCTGATCCCCGGAATGCAGCTTTGGCATGTTTTGTTACCGGGCTACTTGATATCCATCGGCTTGTCATATATCTCTCCAAAGATTTTTGTGGGGATTGCTTTTGACTCGGGCGGGGTTGCATCCGGGCCAATGACGGCTACTTTTATACTTGCTTTCACCCAAGGTGCGGCTGAGGCAGTTGAAACAGCCAGCGTTTTGACGGATGGCTTCGGCATGATCGCTATGGTCGCTTTGTTACCGTTGATCGCACTACAAATTCTTGGTATCATTTATAAAACCAAATCTAAAAAGGGAGGGCTCAAAGATGCAGCAAAGTAACCGGGACAGCGGCCTATTCGAGCTCTTGACGATAATAGTCAACAATGGCGTTGGAACAAAAATATTGCGAGCTGCAAGAAAATCCGGAGTTTGCGGCGGCACAGTTTTTTTAGGAAGAGGAACGGTAAAAAACAGCTTCTTGAAATTTATTGAATTGTATGAAGAAGAAAAAGAGGTTGTAATAATTGCTGCTGGTAAATCGACCGCATTTCATCTGCTCGGATACCTTGATAAGGAATTTAACTTCAGTAAACCGCACCACGGCATCGCCTTTTGTACGCCAATAAAAACCGTGGTTGGAAGCAAGGGCTGTAAGACTGATATTCACGATGAAAGCGAAGGTGCAGAGTCAATCATGTATAATGCCATATATGTTATTGTTGATAAAGGAAATGCGGAAGCCGTTATCGATGCGGCGACGGCAGCCGGCTCTACGGGCGGAACAATAATGAACGCAAGAGGCTCGGGTATTCATGAAACGAGCAAGCTGTTTTCCATGGAAATCGAACCGGAGAAAGAAGTCGTACTGATTATTTCTGAAGTTGCCAAAACGGAAGAGATCGCCGCCTCTATAAACAGCTCCCTTCATCTGGAGGAACCTGGAAATGGCATCATGTTTGTACAGGATGTATCTAAAGTTTATGGTTTGAGGAGCGACGGGAGCTTGCTAAAATAAAAGGCAATCCGCAAAGGATCATTCTGTTTGTCAAAAGTGAACCGGGATAAATGCTGTGCCAAAGTACAACCCCAAGTAACGCAAAAACCGCCCGAATTGGGCGGTTTTTAATTTGTTGCGGGGGAAGGACTTGAACCGACGATAAGCCATTATTGGTGGCAATAAACATCAGGCAGCAGGGGTCATTTTACATCAATAGAGTCCGCTGCATGGAATAGAAACCAAATATTTCGACTAAGAGTTCTCTAAAGTTACAGTGTTTTTATCACTTGAGATTTTTCGATACTCAGATGGTG
>DATMYT010000508.1:0-8281 GCA_035560855.1 Negativicutes bacterium
CGTTCCCTTTGCCGGTAACGAGGACCGGGGAGGCGGCGACATCCACCATCCGCCGATAATCGAACGCATGGATTTGTTGGCTCGCAAAGCGGAAAAATGGGCGCGGCTAAGACATAAGCCTAATTCAAAGAAAAAAGTCGCCATTATATTTCACAATTACCCGCCGACTAATGCCAGCATCGGTAATGCAGCCGGTCTGGATTCGCCGGCCAGTGTACTCGAATTGTTGCGCCGGATGCAGCGGGAAGGCTATGACGTAGGAACTTTGCCGGAAGATAGCCGGATATTGATGAATTCGCTGATCGCTTGCGGAACGAATGACAGGGAATTTTTGGGCGAGAAAGAAGCCAACGCATTTTTGGGGCGGCTGACGGCGGCGGAGTATCAAGAGTGGTTCAACCGGTTGCCGTCCAAACCGGCAGCGCAATTGACGCATGATTGGGGAACGCCGCCGGGAAATGTGTTCCTGCATAAGGACGGATTACTTGTGCCGGGAATGCAGCTAGGCAACATCATCGTCAGTGTACAACCCCCGCGCGGATTCGGCGAAGACCCGGCGAAAATATATCATTCGCCTGACTGTGCGCCTACGCATCATTATCTTGCTTTCTACGGATGGCTGCGGGAAAGCTTCGGTGTTGACGCGGTGATGCATATTGGTACCCATGGGTCGCTGGAGTGGCTGCCGGGGAAAGCGACGGGGCTGTCTGGCGAATGTTATCCCGAGCTGGCTCTCGGCGATTTACCCAACATTTATCCATATTTGATTACCATCGTCGGCGAAGGAATGCAGGCCAAGAGACGTGGAGCCGCCTGCCTCATCGGACATCAGACGCCGCCGATGAGCCATGCCGGAGTTTATGAAGATCTGGCGGAAGTGGAACGATTGGTGGATGAATACTGGCACTATCGCTTGAACCAGCCGGAAAAATTGGATCAAACGGCGAAGCAGATTTGCGCCGCTGCAACGGCGGCCAATCTAAATGATGCTGTTAAAGGACCGGGCGAAGCAGAGGCCTTTGAATCTTATCTGGAACGACTGCACGGATATATCAGCGATCTGAAAAATATGCAAATCAGGGTCGGTCTGCATATTCTCGGGAATGCTCCCACAGGGGACACGCTTGTGGAATATCTGCTGGCGATGACACGATTGGACAACGGCGATATTCCATCGCTGTTCGCCTGCGTTGCGGCAATCAAGGGATATGATTATGCAGAATTGCAGGACCGGCAGGGTGAACGGATTGCAGGGACGGCGCGGACCTATGGCGCAGTGCTGGATGGAGTTCGCGAGGATTGTCGCAACCTCGTGAAGCGCCTGTTGGAAACGAAGTTTCAGTTGGCGAGCGTTTGGCCGCTGCTGCAACGCGAAACCGAGTGGCTGCAGAACGCGCCGACGGAACAATTATCGCCGTTACACCAGGTGTTGGCGTATCTCTGCGGAACGTTGCAGCAAAACCTTGCTCTGACGGCGCAGGAAATGGACAATTCCATCGCCGCCCTGAACGGACGGTTTGTGGAGCCGGGGCCTGCCGGTGCTCCGACCAGCGGCATGGCGGATATATTGCCGACCGGACGCAATTTTTATGGCGTAGACCCACGAACCATGCCGTCGCCGGTGGCCTGGGAGTGCGGCAAACAACTGGGAGACTTGCTGATCGAGCGGTTTGTCGCAGAAGAGGGCCATTATCCGGAGGGCATCGGTGTCGTTATGTGGAGCGGGGCCAACATGCGCAGCAGGGGACAATGCATTGCTCAATTTTTGTATTTTCTCGGGATTCGACCGATATGGCAGAAGAGCAGCGGGCGGGTGATCGGGCTGGAAGTCATTCCGCTCACTGAGCTCAGACGCCCCCGTATTGATGTAACGGCCCGCATCAGCGGATTATTCCGGGATTCCATGCCTTTTGCGACGCAGTGGATGGACCGGGCGGCAGCGATGGCGGCGGCGCAGGATGAACCGTATGAACAAAATTTTGTGCGTAAGCATATTGAAACGGAGACTGCGGAACTGGAGCAGTCGGGACTAACTGGCAAGGAAGCTCGCGAGCAGGCAGGCTACCGAATTTTTGGCTGCCCACCCGGCAGTTACGGGGCCGGGGTTGGCGCATTACTGGAAGCTAAAAACTGGGAAAGCGTTGATGACATTGGCAAGGTGTATGTGCGTTGGGGAGCCTATGCTTATGGCGCAAAGGCGAAGGGCGAATTCCTGCCGGAACGTTTCAGCCGACGATTGGCCACGATGGATGTGACGGTGAAAAACGAAGACAATCGGGAAGTCAATTTGCTACATTCGGATGATTTCAACGCCTATCACGGTGGAATGGTCGCGGCTGTCCGCAGCCTGCGGGGGAGTGCGCCCCGGTCCTATTGCGGCGATAGTTCGGATCGTGGGCGGATAGTGGTTCGTAGCCTTGAAGAAGAGTTCACGCGGGTTTTCCGTGGTGAGGCGATGAATCCAAAATACATTGAGGGCATGAAGAAACACGGCTACAAGGGTGCAGCCGATTTGGCGGCAGTGGCCGCGCATTGCTATGATTGGGATGCCACGAGTCTGGTGATGGAAAACTGGATGTACGAAACGTTAGCCGCAAAATACGCTCTCGATCCCGCCATGCAGGAATGGATGAATGAGGTCAATCCTTGGGCCTTGCGTCGCATCGCCGAGAAACTTTTGGAAGCGCAGCAACGGGGCATGTGGGAAGCCAAAGAAAATACATTGGACGAACTGCGCAAATTGTATCTGTCGATTGAGGGGGAACTGGAGGAGCGGAGCGACGGAAGCGAGGAAGAATAGAAAAATGTTTGCAGACGGGAGTGAAAACATGCGGGTGGCATTATTACACCTGGATCTGAGCGGAGGCCCGGAAGAACGGAATCTGGCGGTGCTGCGAAGCTCCATTTCCCAAGCGGCGGATGCTGGAGCGAAGTGGGTTGTTACACCGGAAACGGCACTGCAGGGATACTTTTTTACGCAAAAAGGTCGTCCGTTTCAGATCCCGGTACAGCCGTCGCCTGAAATGGAACCAATCAGGCAACTGGCGCTTCAATATGGATTGACGATTTTCCTGGGCTGTGCGGAACGGGATGCAGCAACCGATCTTTGCTACAATAGTTGCCTTGTTATTGGGGAGAGCGGCAAGGTTATCGGTCGTCACCGCAAAGTGCGTTCGCACGGCACGGGTTCGGAAGCCTATGCTGCGCTGGGAGAACAGATAGAACCGATTGATTGCGGAGCTATGCGGGCGGGAGTGCTGGTGTGCGCCGATGCGTACTTTGAAGAATATGCGGTCCAATTAAAAGAGAAGAAAGCACGAGTTGTTGTCGTGCCGGCAGCCTGGCCCCCGGGTCATTGCGGCGGCCCGCCGGAGGTGGCGTGGGAACGTTGCTCCCGGGTCAGCGGGTTGCCGGTATGGGTATGTAATCAAACCGGTAATACGGAAAAAATGGATATGAGCCAGGCGCAAAGCGCCGTGGTGGTAAATGGAAAGGTGCAGCTGGCATACAGCGGTCTGGCGCCGGCAGTGATTTTGTTTGATTGGAATACAGAGTCGCAACAATTGGCGTCGAGAGAGTTTACCGTATTACCGGTGGAAAATTGGAGTTGAAGAAGGATGGAAAACCGAGAACGGCTTTATGAATTGTCTACCGGTGATACCGTCTGGAGAGATTGGAAAAATGGAATCATTGCGATACCTTTTTCCGGGCCGCGAAAAGTGGTCGGAACATCGTTGCTGAACGGTGGATACCGTGAGGATCTGGTTGGCGTTTTTAATCATAATTGCGGACCTGATGACGGCAGTGATTGTCAATTGCGGGCTGCAACTTATTTGGAACATCTGCGGCTGACTGCCGAAACGGCCGGACTTGCGCCGGAAAAAGCCACAGGTATGGGAACGGCGGCAGACATGGAGAATGTGGCGATTGTTGCCAACGGATATAAAGAGCTTACGGTTACGGCTATAGTCACCGGTGGTGTGGAAGGCAACGGCGGTCGGGCGGGAGATCCGGCCACGTATTATCAACCTGTGGAAAAAACCGGAGTTCATAAACCGGGGACGATCAATATCATGCTGGTAATTGACGCGGATATGCCGCCGGGGACTATGACACGGGCGCTGGTTACCTGTACGGAAGCAAAAACGGCGGCGTTACAGGAATTGATGGCCGGAAGTCTGTATTCGACGGGGTTGGCGACTGGATCCGGCACTGATCAGACGCTTATCATCGCAAACCCATCATCCCCGTTATATTTTGAAGGCGCAGGCAAACACAACAAGGTGGGCGAGTTAATCGGCGTTACTGTCAAGCAGGCTGTAACGGAGGCGTTGCAAAGACAAACGGGGCTGTCGCCGAAAAAGCAGCACAGCATGTTAAGACGCTTTCAACGATTTGGTATTACAGGGGAGTCTTTGTGGCAGTACTATCATGCCAAGGAATCCCGGTCAATGGACTATTCGCGTTTTGCTGCAACGCTGGATAGGCTGGACAAAGATAGCTATACGGTGGTGTGCGCTTCTTTGTATGTGCATTTGCTGGATCAACTATTATGGGGATTGTTGACGCCGACGGAAATCATGACGGCGGCCAATGAATTGCTGGCGGCTTTGATTGCCCGGCATGCGGGGAGTTATCCGCCCCTGGTGCAGGCTGATCTGGAGCCATGTCTGCAAGCCTGGACACAAGCAGTGGTGATCTGTGTGGAAGCTGATGTGAAATAAAATGCTGGAACTGGTCAATCTGTCCAACTATTCGACTGATCTGGAACTCATTCGGAACAATGCGGACAATCTGTCCGGCTTTTTGCAGCGCAACAATCTGAATGGGCTGGAGATGATGTTCTGCGCGCCTTGGAATCCCGCCGTGCATCGGAAAGAATGGATTCACGGCGTGCATTTGCATTTCTGGCCGAGTTGGCTGGATTTTTGGCGGGGAGATCGGCAGGAACTGCTGCGGCAGTATGATACGGAGCAAAGCATTGTTTCCATTTATGGGGGTTTGCTGCGGGAAGATTGGTTGAATCGTTACCGCAAAAATATACAGCAGGCGGTGGAGGCGGAGGCTAAGTATGTTGTATTCCATGTATGCCACAATCGGATGTCGGAGATTTTCGACTGGAAGTTCGGCGCGACGGACCGGGAAGTAACCGAAGCATTTATTGAGGTTTTAAGCGAACTGGTCGATTCTATTCCCGCCGAAATGACGATTCTGTTTGAAAACTTATGGTGGCCGGGACTGACTCTGCGTGATAAGGGCTTGTTGGCAATGCTGTTGGAGAGCGTTCGGCATGAAAACGTCGGAATCATGTTGGATACAGGGCATTTGATGAATACCAATCCGGCGCTGCGCAGCCAGGAAGAGGGAATCGAATTTGTTCTGCGAACATTGGATGGGTTGGGTCCTTATCGGGAATCCATTCGCGGAATTCATCTGCATTACTCACTTTCCGGCAACTATATGACGACGGTACGGCGGAAAGATTGGCGCGAGCTAACATTGCCGGAGGCTTTTCAGCATGTAATGGCCATCGATCAGCACTTGCCGTTTGACACGCCGGACGTTCGACGTATTCTGGATTATGTGCAGCCGGACTGGCTGGTACATGAGTTTGTCCAGAAAGCAAGCGATGACTGGGAAAGTAAAGTCATACGGCAACGTCAGGCATTAGTGGCGGGAGGAAAGCGAGCATGAAGATGTCTCGATGCAAATTGGCGCTGTTGATAGTGATAGTTTTAATTTTTGTTGGAGGTTGCGCACAAACGTCTCCACCAACCATCGCGCCGACCAACGGGTATCAGGTGACGGACTGCAAAGGAAATGTGCTTACTTTACCGCGCAAGCCACAGCGCATCGTGTCGCTGAATATCGCCACGGATGAAATCCTGTTGGAATTGGTTGCGGCTTCAAGGATTGCCGCGCTAACCTATCTGGCGGAAGAACCGGGTATTTCCAATGTGGTGGAGGCGGCCCGTCAGGTACCGACGAAGATTCGCGCCAATGCGGAAATAATCATTGCATTGCAACCGGATTTGGTGCTGACGCCAGACTGGCAACCGGCAGAACTTGCCCAAGGGTTGCGGGATGCCGGGCTGACCGTATATGTATTCCAAGGCGCGAAAAGCATCGCGGATGTGCGGCAAACTATTCGGGATATTGCTCAGGTGGTCGGTGAACCAGAACAAGGCGATAAAATAATCGTTCGCATGAATGAAGCGTTGCAAGCTGTGAATGAAAAGGTAAAGAACATACCGGAGGCTGAACGACCGATCGTTGCCCGCGTTTCGACGATGGGTGGCAGTGGGGGCGCAGGAACCTCCTTTGATGATATCTGTCGACATGCCGGAGTCAGAAATGCCGGGGTATTGGCTGGAATCAATGCAACGGCAACGTTGACGCAAGAACAGTTGCTGCAGATTGATCCAGATTTGTTTTTGCTGCCAACGTGGGATGTTTCTGCCAAAACCGATATGAAACGGTTGCGGGAGGAGATTGAGCAGGACCCATCGCTGCAAACGGTGAAAGCGGTCAAAAATCATCAGATGATCCAGATTCCGGATCGCTATCTGTTCTGTACGTCCCAGTATATTGCCAAGGGCGTGCAGCAGCTTGCGGCGGCTGCGTATCCACAACGCTTCAAACTGGATTGAAAGATTGAAGTATAAAGGTTGGTGCACGATGGCGGGAAAACGGCTCAATAAGAAACTGGTATTTACGGCGCTGGGGCTGTTCCTGGCGGGCGTTACCGTAGCTTCGCTGGCGGCAGGGCAGGTCAAGGTGCCGATAGAATCATTACTGGCGGTAGTGGGAAGACAACTTGGGCTTCCGGCTGAGTTGCTGGGGGCTGTGCCTACTCCGGAGCAAATCGCCGTTATTTGGCATATTCGATTGCCCCGGACTCTTGTGGGGGTGCTGGTCGGCGCGGCGCTCGGCGTGTCCGGGGCCGTGATGCAGGGCGTGTTTGGCAATCCGCTCGCCGATCCCGGCATTATCGGAGTATCGGCAGGCGCATCGTTGGGAGCGGTCATTGCCGTAAGCCTGGGGCTGACATCCATCAGCCTTTACTATATGCCTTTATTTGCGTTGATTGGAGCCGTGCTGGCGGTGGCGACTACAGTGGCGTTATCCATGCGGGATGGGAAAATTCCGGTCATGACGTTGCTCTTGGCCGGGGTGGCGGTGAGCATGTTTACAGGCGCCGTGACTTCGGCGATTCTGACCTTCATGAACGAGTATCGTCTGCGGGAGTTTCTATTTTGGATGGTCGGGGGTCTAGACTACCGACGATGGGAGCATGTGTATCTGGCGATAGGGCCGGTGGTGGTCGGGATTTTAATTTTATGTTTTTTGGCGCGGCATTTGAATATTCTGGTGCTTGGCGAGCAGGAAGCGCGTGCGGTGGGCATGCCGGTAGCTTTTTTTCGGATGTTGCTGCTCTGTGTTTCGGCGGTGACAACGGCGAGCGCGGTATGCGTTAGTGGTTCGATAGGCTTTGTCGGTCTGGTGGTGCCCCATATTATGCGAATGTTGATCGGGCCGGAACATCGGGCGCTACTTCCGGCATGCGCTCTGACCGGGGCAATATTTCTTCTTGCCTGCGATACGGTGGGGCGACTCTTGATCCCGCCGGCGGAAATCCGGGTAGGGATTGTGACGGCACTGACCGGAGCGCCGTATTTCCTATATTTGTTGCGTCGGGCACAGAAAGCGGGTAGGTTGCAATGAGTGATACCGAGTCGTTGGCGCTGTCGGTTGCAGGCGTGGATGTCCACCTCGGGGATCGTCCGATTGTGCGGGATTGCAGTTTTACCGTTGGACGTGGCGAGTTTATCGGTATCATCGGACCAAACGGGGCGGGGAAAAGCACCTTGATGAAAAGCTTACGCGGTATGCTACCGCTTGCGGCGGGAACTGTTAGTGTGTTTGGCCATCCAATCCACAGCCTGGGGGACAAGAACGCAGCCAGGCTGGTGGCCTACATGCAGCAGGAAGTAAATGTAGGCTTCGGGTTTACCGCATTGGAGGTGGTGCTGGCCGGACGCTATTCGTACTTGAAGTGGTGGCGGAATGAATCGGAGCAGGATCGAAGTATTGCTCGAAAATATATGGCTTTTACCGGGACGGAGCCCTTGGCGGATAAACCGGTGAATCAGGTTTCCGGCGGGGAAAGGCAACGCATTCTGCTGGCGAAGGTGCTGGCGCAGGAGACGCCGCTGATCTTTCTCGACGAACCGACCGCCAGTCTGGATCTGGTTTATCAGGAGGAAATTTTCCGCTATTG
>DATMYT010000509.1:0-3152 GCA_035560855.1 Negativicutes bacterium
GCCAAAAAGAGTGTAATATATGAAAATAATAATAGCAAGTGGAGCAGAGACGCTCGGATTCCTTCGGGAATTCGGGCGTTTTTTTCTTGCACAGGCAATGAAAGGAGGGGCACTCTGTTGATCACTTTAGAAAATGTCAACAAATTCTTCGGCACGCATCATGTATTGAAAGACCTCCAGTTAAATGTCCGCTCCGGTGAAAAGCTGGTAGTCATTGGTCCTAGCGGGTCGGGAAAAAGCACAATGATTCGTTGCATGAATTTGTTAGAAAAACCAACCAGTGGAAAAGTCGTAGTGGATGGCGTAGAAATTACCAAACCCAAAGCCCAGGTGAACAAAATCAGACAATCCGCCGCCATGGTTTTCCAACAGTTTAATCTTTACCCACACAAAACCGTTTTGCAAAACCTGACGCTCGCCCCCATTCTGATCAAGGGAGTCAAAAAAAGCGACGCGGAAGAAACCGGCATGGCGTTTCTGGACCGCGTCGGTCTGAAAGAAAAAGCAAATGCCTATCCGTCCCAACTTTCCGGTGGACAGCAGCAGCGCGTTGCCATTGCCAGGGCTTTGAACATGCATCCACAGATCATGCTGTTTGACGAACCCACTTCTGCTTTAGATCCTGAAATGATCAACGAGGTTCTTGATGTTATGGTGGATTTGGCACACGAGGGAATTACTATGGTCGTCGTCACCCATGAGATGGGCTTTGCGCGTCGGGTTGCCGACCGGGTAATCTTTATGGACGAAGGTCAAATCCTGGAAACCGGAACGCCTGATCACTTCTTTTCCAACCCAGACCATGAACGTACAAAACTTTTTCTGAGCAAGATATTACACTGATCGCTTCATGGAATAAATAAAAAAATCCACAATATGGGAGGCAACAATAATGAAGAAAATCTTCTCCTTCGCGCTCATCGCCATCATAGCTTTCGGATTACTGGCCGCCGGTTGCGGGGGAACCACGCCCGCCCCCAAGTCAGAAGTGTCAAAGGACGCCGTTCCTGCTGACATCAAAGCAATTAAGGATCGGGGCGTTTTCAAAGCCGGCGTCAAAGTTGACGTGCCAAAATTTGGTTACAAGGATGCGAAAACCGGAAAAATCGACGGTTTTGAAATTGATCTGGTCAAGGCGATAGCAAAAAAGATTCTGGGTGATGAAAACAAAATCGATATTCAGGGAGTTGTCGCCAAAACACGGGGGCCCTTGCTGGATAACGGCGACGTCGATGCCGTTATCGCCACCTTTACTATTACGGAAGAACGCAAGAAAAGCTACAATTTTTCTGATCCCTATTATACTGACGGTGTTGCTCTGATGGTCAAGAAAGCCTCCGGCGCCAAAAGCCTGAAAGATCTGGATGGCAAAAAAATCGGCGTCTCTCAAAGCACAACCACAAAGAAAGCTCTACAGACAGAACTCGATAAACTGGGAATCAAGGCTTCTTTCCTTGAATTCGGTACATATGCGGAAGTAAAGGCTGCCTTGGACTCCGGTCGGGTGGATTGTTACAGCATTGATGCCGCCATTCTCTTCGGTTATCTGGATGATTCCGTGGTCATTCTTCCTGATCGTTACAGCCCTCAGGAATACGGCGCCGCCACTAAAAAAAGCAATACAGCTCTGGCCAAACTAATCAACGATACGCTAAACGATATGAAAAAATCCGGTGAAATAGATAAACTGCTTCAAAAATGGGGCCTCAAATAATGCCTGGACCCTTTGCCGGCTTTAAATGGCTTGCACTGTTTGAAGACTGGCAAATTTTTCTTGAAGGCTTTCTGGTCACGCTGGAAGTTTCCTGTTTAGCTCTGGCGCTGGCCTTATCGTTGGGCATTGTCGGCGGGATGTTAGGCGCGGCGCCCAATCGTTTTCTTCGCTGGGTAAATCGTTGTTACGTCGAATTTATTCAGAATACCCCTCTTGTCATTCAAATCATTTTCTTATACCACGGGCTGCCGCATTTGGGTGTTACATTGCCGGTTTTTCTAATCGGCGTTCTCGGTATCGGTGTTTATCATGGCGCTTATGTTGCGGAATCGATCCGGGCCGGTATTGGCGCCATTTCACGGGGCCAGTTGGAGTCGGCCTATTCGCAGGGTTTCAGTTATTGGCAGGCTATGCGTCACGTGGTCTTGCCGCAAGCCAAACGCATCGTGCTCCCTCCCATCACCAACCAAGTTGTCAGCCTGATCAAAAACACCTCGGTGCTTGCTATGGTGGCGGGCGGGGATCTGATGTATCACGCCGACTCCTGGTCCAGCAGTAATCTTTATTATGGTCCCGCTTATGTCATTACAGGTTTGCTTTACCTCGCCATATGCTATCCGTTGGCTCGACAGGCCCGTCGCTTGGAGAGGGAACTGGAGGTGTCAGCATGATTCAGGAACTTTTCAAACCCGAAATTCTATTGTTTGTTCTTGACGGCTTGTACATAACGCTGAAAATCGCCAGTCTTTCTCTCTTGTTCAGTTTGTTTTTCGGCACAATCCTGGGTATTGCCCAATATTCCCGACATCCAGTATACGGGCGACTCGCGACAATATATATTGACGCCGTTCGAAACACGCCACTCTTATTGTTCATCCTTGGCGCAAGGTTTACCACCAATCTGCAACCTGTTAATTCCGGCATTCTCGCCATGACGATTTTCACATCCGCGATAATGGCTGAAATCATCCGGGGCGGCTTGAATTCGGTACACAAAGGGCAGTGGGAAGCGGCCCGCTCGCAAGGATTTTCATACGTCCAGATTTTTCTGTATGTCATCCTTCCCCAGGCATTTCGCAATATGATTCCACCGCTTTTATCCCAATTTACGACTGTTATCAAAGATACTTCTTTTGTGTGGGCCGTTGGTGTCGAAGAGTTGACCGGTCGGGGCATGATCATCATGGGAAAATACGGTTCAACCGCTCAAGTCTTTGCCATCTTCGCTTTCATCGCCGGTCTGTACTTTATCGTCAACTACGCGTTGTCCCTTACTGCTCGTTATCAACAAAGACGGCTGGCAGCCAGAAGTTTTTGACCTATAAGTTTGCCCCCCTAAAAAGCCCGCCATCTTGCAGTATGAAAAGCTAAAAGGTGGCGGGCTTATCTATTGGCATAGGCAGACTATCAAACTGTTCATTTTGCACAACTATAATAT
>DATMYT010000510.1:0-6449 GCA_035560855.1 Negativicutes bacterium
CATTCTGGAAATGCTTCGCAGCCATACCGGCCAATTCGTTTCCGGCGAGGAATTGGGGAAAAAACTCAATATTTCGCGCACTGCCGTCAGCAAACAGATACAGAAGTTGCGACAGGAAGGTTATGATGTTGAATCGACGGCCAGTCAGGGTCATCGTCTGCTGCGGCTTCCGGATTTGCTGCGGCCAGAAGAAGTTTGCCCACGCTTGAGAACACAAATTATGGGTAGCGAGATTTATTACTTTTCCGAAGTCGGGTCAACCAACGATGAAGCAAAGAAACGAGCGGTTGCTGGTTGTTCCGAAGGCGCCTTGGTTATTACAGAGACCCAACGAGGAGGTCGCGGCCGCCTTGCTCGTGGTTGGTTCTCACCTGTGGCAAAGGGGATCTGGTTTTCTGTCGTGCTACGTCCGCCGTTTCCGCCCCAGGAAGCCCCCAAGTGCACACTAATGGCAGCTGTGGCATTGAACCGGGCTATCCGTGATGTTACTGGCATTTCCTGTGGAATAAAATGGCCTAATGATATTCTTTGCAATGGACGAAAACTGGTTGGAATTCTGACCGAAATGAGCGCTGAAATGGATGCAATCAACCATATTGTGATCGGTATGGGAATCAATGTGAATGTTGACGCGGCTGAAATTCCGCCGGAGTTGAGGGAAATTGCCACATCCATCTCGATAGAAACGGGCAAAGCTACATCACGGATCGATTTGTTCGCCAGAGTGCTGGAGCGTCTGGAAGAATTATATTTGGTGGTGAAAGCAGAAGGATTTTCTTCAGTGCTGGAAGCCTGGCGCCAGGAGTCCATCACACTTGGGCGATTGGTAAATGTGGTTGCACCGGACAAGTCTTTTGTTGGGCGGGCCGTAGATATTGATGGCGATGGCGCTCTCCTGGTGGAAACAGAACATGGAATGGAGCGAGTGCTGGCGGGCGATGTTTCGATTCGGCCGATCGCTGCTTGCTGAAAAAAGCGTACTAGTACCACGGTCTCACTTGCCTGCAATTTATGAATAAGTAGGGGGCGCTTTCATTGTTGTTTGTAATAGATGTCGGTAATACAAATATTGTTCTGGGGATATATCGTGAAAAAGAATTGGTATGCCACTGGCGGATTTCAACAGATCGCCAGCGTACATCCGATGAATATGGAATTCTGATTTACAATCTGTTTCAGCATATGAATGTGGATATGAAAGAGATTAATGCTGTCGTTATTTCGTCGGTTGTTCCGCCACTGATCGTGCCGCTGCAACGCATGTGCGTACGTTATTTCGGCGGAGATCCACTGATTGTAGGTCCTGGAATCAAGACCGGCATTCGCATTCACTATGAAAATCCTCGCGAGGTTGGGGCTGACCGCATCGTCAATGCCATAGGCGCTTACGAAAAGTATGGGGGCCCTCTTATAATAGTGGATTTCGGTACGGCTACCACTTTTTGCGCTATCGCAGCAAATGGAGACTATCTGGGCGGGGCAATCGCCCCCGGTATCGGAATATCGACGGAAGCCCTGTTTCAAAGAGCTGCAAAATTGCCGCGTATCGAGCTTGTACTGCCCAAAACGGTTATTTGTCACAATACGGTTGCGAGCATGCAAGCGGGCATCATTCTCGGGTTTGTAGGTCAAGTTGATGAAGTGGTCCGGCGCATGAAACAAGAGCTTAGTGCGGACGCTAAGGTAATTGCGACTGGAGGTTTGGCGAATCTTATTGCCAAAGATTCTTCCACAATTGAAGTAGTAGAACCGTTTATTACGCTAGAGGGACTCCGGATCATATATGAACGCAATCGGTAAGGTGCTCATCGACAACATGTCTGTTTTGGCGCCGATGGCTGGTGTGACGGATATGGCATTTCGCCTATTGGCTAAGGAAATGGGATGCGGCCTCGTAGTTTCGGAAATGGTTAGCGCCAAAGGGTTGCTGTATGATAATTGCCGCACAAAAGATTTGATACAGATAGATCCGCGAGAAAGACCTACTGCCATTCAGCTTTTCGGATCCGTACCGGCCGAGTTGGCGGAAGCGTCTCGGCGGGTAGCCGAGGGTGGCGCTGATATCATTGATTTTAATATGGGCTGCCCCACTCATAAAATTGTACGAAATGGCGAGGGGGCGGCCCTGCTGCGTTCCCCGGATTTGGCAGCGTCGGTATTAAAGGCAATGGTAGCAGCTGTCGATATACCTGTAACGGTGAAAATTCGTGCGGGGTGGGATGCTGATTCCATTAACGCTGTTGAAATCGCTAAAATGGCAGAACAGGTGGGCGTCAGCGCGATTGCAGTGCACGGGAGGACTCGTGAGCAATTTTATGGAGGCGACGCTGACTGGAACATTATCCAGCAAGTAAAGCAAGCGGTGCGAATTCCTGTGATTGGGAACGGCGATGTCCGCACTGTACAGGATGCAGAACGCATTTTACGAAAAACCGCTTGTGACGGAGTGATGGTGGGACGGGCAGCGTGCGGAAATATCTGGATTTTCAGGCAAATCGCGGTCTATTTAAAAGAAGGTCGCCTGATAGAACCACCATCCTTTCCAGAGCGAGCGTCCACATTACTGAGGCATTTGGACATGCTGACTGAGCTGAAGGGAGTGCACATTGCCATACGTGAGATGCGGCGCCACGCAGTATGCTACGTGAAGGGATTTCCCAAATCTGCGGAGTTGCGGACGCATTTTAATCAGGCAATGGAACGCGGCGATTTCGAACAGATTTTGGAGGAGTATATGAAAGCGAACAGAACGTGTCTACACTGCTGATTCCTGTAATCAATGGCATCTTGCCACGGCCCGGAGGTGGGCGATCAGTGGGAGGCTTTATGGAAGGGTCGCCGGAGCATACACCGCAACTGGAGCAAGGCGAAAATGTTTTCATTTGTCCGTTGATCCCTGCTAATGGATCGCTTTATCGAATTGGTGTGGTAGCGAAAGTTGTGGATATTCGTCGCCAACTGGTGGATATCGCTGGACATGAACCGGTTCCTTTTTTATCTATGTTGATCGAAGGCATTGCCCATGCACGCTGGGATACCCTGTCAACGGACAGCGGCTTCGTTATGGCTGAGGGATTAGATATACAAGATTTTCGGAGGATGCGCAATGAGTATCCGGTCGTATCCGGCGCTGGGTGGGTGCCGCAAGGTGGTTTCACTGAATTTCGAAGTCTGGGTGACATTCCCGTTACTGTGTATGGAAGTGATATCGAACGGAATGTCGCAGTAAGTTTGACAGGCAATCTCAAAGGGCTGGTCAGTTTAGAAGCAGCACACACCATTGAACATGCGATGATTCGATCACTCAGGACGTATGGGCTTTGTACTGTCAGGACATTGCAAGAAGCTATGCGGGCGGAAACTGATGAGCTGACATGGTCCGTCGAAAAAAGCATGAGGTATGCGATGCCTGAAGTTTTGGGTAATACTCACGCTGGAGCATGTGGCAATCCGATGACGAATATGGCTCAATTTTACATGGTTCAGGAGTTGACGGAACAGTTGGGAGAATCAGGTGGTGGCGATTACGAACTGGGCCAAGTACGCCGGACTGTTATGTCGCGATTGACCGGTGATTTGGGGTTGACAACGGAGCCGGGATTGCGTGCATTACAGGGACTAAAAAAGGGGATGCGACATGACGATTCTCCCCTAAGTCAGGAACTTTGCAAGAAAATACTGGGGCGGTTTCCCCTGGGTCCTTGGCAATGACGCGTGTTACATTTATATTTGTCACTGGCGCGAGTTGGATGGATTCGTTGGTTACAGTGGTTACAAAATCCCAATGGTCACATGTCGCTTTGCGATTTGACAATGACGACGTTTTGCTGGAAGCGTTGGCAGGACGCGGCCTTATTTTACAGCCTGGAGGAAAATATGACGAATGGAAACCAAGTCTGATTTGCTCGAAGCTGGTTTCTGAACAGACATATGATGAGATGATTTATCGGTCTCGGCAGTGGGCGGCTGCGAATATTCAGTATGGTTATAGAACCTGCGTGGCGATCGGCATAAAAGAGTTGTTTGGTCAGCGAGCTGGACATCTGGCATTGGGATGGTTGACGGGAAGTGGAACGGAAACCCTGGTGTGCTCTGAAGTAGTGGTGAAACTTTGGCGCGTAGCGGTCCCCGAGTTTATGATGGGACGGGAATCCCGGCTTGTTAGTCCTGATGAACTGTATCAGGCTTTGACTGCGGAGAATTTGAATTCCCAAAATTGACAAACAAGGAGAATGTGCCTATAATTGTTGAAGAAAAGATGCAGTCTGCAGTCAAGTGAAATGCTTGACGTTTTTTCATAATAGAAGCTTGTAAATTGTGCAAACCACATCGAGACCGATACGAAAAGGAGACTACGTGATGGCGGAAAAAGAGACGATCCTGACAACTGATGGGTTAAAGAAACTGGAACAAAAACTTGAACATCTAAAGTCGGTCCGGCGTCAGGAAGTTGCCGAGAGAATTAAACAAGCCATTGAATTTGGCGACATTAGTGAAAATGCCGAGTATGAAGATGCAAAAAATGAGCAGGCTTTCATCGAGGGTGAATTGCAGTCATTGGAGAAAATGCTGCGGAGTGCCAAATTGATTGAAACATGCGATTCTGACATTGGAACGGTGGGGCTGGGTTGCACAGTGACCCTCAAGGAAGTTAAAGAGGGAAAAGGCAAGACTGTGGGCAATGGACGGGAAATGGTATACACTATTGTTGGTTCTGCCGAAGCCGATCCGAGCGAGGCTCGAATTTCGAATGAATCGCCTGTGGGATGCGCTGTCTTGGGGCAGAAAATTGGCCAAGTTGTCGAAGTCGTGGCGCCGGCAGGTCGGATGAAATTTAAAGTTGTAAACATTCAAATGAACTGAAGTAAGAGGGGTCGACAATGACTGACATTACTACTCCGACGGTAGCGCAAAGCGGGGAAGAACTTAATGAACTGATGCAAGCACGCCGTGATAAGCTCTTGGCTATTATTGACAAAGGGATAGAGCCCTTTGGTCGGCATTACGAAACAACCCATCATGCGCAGGATATTCTCGATAATTTTGCGGATTTTGAAGGAAAACGGGTTCGCGTGGCTGGGCGCATCATGGCGATTCGAGGTCACGGAAAAGCTGGATTTGCCAATCTACGGGATATGAGTGGACTAATTCAGCTATATTTGCGTCAGGATGTGTTGGGCGAAGATGCATACGATGTCGTTCACCAATTTGACTTAGGAGATATCATCGGCGCAGAGGGTGATGTCTTTCGGACGCGTTCCGGCGAAATCAGCATTAAAGTTACTGCAGTGGAATTTTTGACAAAAGCATTGCGACCATTGCCGGAAAAATGGCATGGGTTGAAAGATGTAGAAATTCGATATCGTCAACGATATCTGGATCTTATTGTTAACCCGGAAGTTCAAAGGACGTTTTTGGTCCGTAGTCGGATGACTCAGGCATTGCGCCGAATATTAGACGGTCGGGGCTTTTTGGAAGTGGAAACTCCGATGATGCATGCAATTGCTGGTGGCGCTGCGGCGAAGCCTTTTGTTACGCATCATAATGCCTTGGATATGAAACTGTACATGCGGATTGCACCGGAATTGTATCTCAAACGCTTGATTGTGGGTGGGTTCGAAAAAATATACGAACTTAATCGTGTATTCCGGAATGAAGGTATTTCGATTAAGCATAACCCTGAGTTTACATTGCTTGAACTTTATCAAGCATTTGCCGATTACGAAACGGTTATGAAATTGACGGAAGAAGTTATTGCTGCAGTGGCGCAGGAAGTGCTGGGGACGACCCAGATTACTTATCAGGGACAGTCGATTGATTTGACGCCGCCTTGGCGTCGCATCACCATGACTGATGCGGTGAAACAATATTCCGGCATTGATTTTGCATCCATTCACACTGTGGAAGAAGCGAGGAAAGCGGCTGACTCCGTAGGTGTGCACTATGAGAACAGTCATGGCATTGGTGGGGTCCTAAACGATATATTTGAAGAAAAGGTTGAAGAACACCTGATTCAACCGACCTTTATCTTACGATATCCAACGGAAATTTCACCTTTGGCAAAGCGGTGCCAGGATGACGCAGACTTTACGGACCGCTTCGAAGGATTTATTTTCAGCCGAGAAATATGCAATGGGTTTTCTGAGTTGAATGATCCCGTAGATCAGAAAGAACGTTTTTTGGGGCAGGTGGCGCAACGGGAGTCGGGAGACTCTGAGGCCCATATGATGGATGAAGATTTTGTGACGGCGTTGGAGTATGGTATGCCCCCCACCGGTGGATTGGGTATTGGCATCGATCGGCTGGCAATGTTTCTGACTGATAGCTCTTCTATTCGCGATGTTATCCTGTTTCCTCATATGCGGCATAGAGACCCCTCCGAAGGATAAGCCGGAGATGTTTCTCGGCTGCAATAGGGGAAGGATTATATTTTAGAGAATCGGTCGTTT
>DATMYT010000511.1:0-4404 GCA_035560855.1 Negativicutes bacterium
ATTCTATATATATAGTGATATGCCGCAAAGGAGAGTGCGTATGAGCAGTGTTAAGATTCATTTTGTCGGCGCCGGGCCGGGAGATCCTGATCTGATAACAGTCAAAGGCAGGAAGCTGCTTACTGAGGCTGATGTGGTGGTTTATGCAGGGTCACTGGTCAATCCGGCTTTGCTGGAAGTGACGGGGCCCCAGTGTGAGATACACAACAGCGCGTCGATGACGCTCGAAGAAGTCATCGAGGTAATGCGAACGGCGGTATCGGCGGGAAAACGGGTGGTACGTCTTCATACTGGTGATCCCAGCATCTATGGCGCCATTCAGGAACAAATTGATCTGTTGAATAAGCTAAACATTGAGTGGGAAGTGGTGCCTGGCGTCAGCTCGTTTCTTGCGGCGGCGGCGGCTCTTGGGCAGGAATATACGCTACCTGGCGTTTCCCAGACGGTTATTATCACCCGTATGGAAGGCAGAACTCCAGTGCCGGATCGGGAGAAAATCCGTTCTTTGGCGGAACATCAGGCAACGATGTGCATTTTTTTAAGCGTCCATATGTTTGGGGACTTGGTGCGTGAGTTGACGGAAGGCGGTTATTCGCCGGATACTCCGGTGGCTGTTGTCGAAAAGGCATCTTGGCCTGAACAACGGATATTTAGAGGCACGCTGACGACAATTGCCGATCAACTGCTGGTCGCCGGCGTCAGCCGAACCGCGATGGTAATAGTGGGGAATGTTTTGGCCGGGGAATATGAGCAGTCACGACTGTATGCGCCTGAGTTCGGCCACATGTTCAGGGAGGCGAAACCGTGAGAATTGCAGTAATTTCTGTTACATTAAAGGGTGCCCTGTTGGGTGAACAGCTACGTGAAAAAATGGCAGGGGAAATCGATCTTTATGCCAAGGCTAGGGGCGCGCTTCATGCGGACACATCTCCTTACGATCACCTTGGGCTTCTAGTCGGCGCGATTTTTCACAAATATGACGGGCTGATTTTCATTATGGCGGCCGGAATTGTTGTTCGGGTTATTGCCCCATACCTCAAAGACAAGCGCTATGATCCGGCGGTTGTAGTAATGGATGATGCCGCAATTCATGCAATAAGCTTACTGTCGGGGCATCTTGGCGGCGCCAATGAATTGACGGAAAAAGTTGCGGCGGCAGTGGGCGCCAGTCCGGTTATTACGACGGCCACGGATGTTGCAAATTTGCCGGCTCCGGATGTGTTATCTGTGAAACTGGATTTGGGAATCGAACCTTTTGAAGAACTGAAATCTGTGAATGCGGCGATTGTTGCCGGAAAGAGAGTGCCTTTTTTCATTGATCATCAGCTTGCGCATGCTGCGAAATATATTCAAAGCGCTGCCGAGATGGACGTTGAACTTTTGGACATGAAAGAACTGAACGATCCGGAACGATACGATGCGGCTGTTATCATTACCGATAAAGAATTATATATGCCGCAGTTGCATGTCTATTTGCGGCCAACAACTCTGTCTATCGGGATTGGTTGTCGAAAAGGCACTACCAGCGGCGAAATTTGGGCAGCCATCAATGACGCCTGCCACAAGATCGGCCGCAGTTCCAAAAGTGTAGCCATCGTGGGTTCGAGTATCGTAAAACAGGAAGAGATCGGCTTATTAGCAGCGGTCCAACAACTGGAGATTCCCATTGAATTTTATACTAATGAACAATTGCAGGGTGTTATCGATGCGCAAAACTTGGATGTATGTAAATTTGTCGAAAATGAAATAGGAGTGGGTAATGTATGCGAAGCGTCGGCTCTAATGGGGGCGCGGGCTTCCAGTCTGTTGCTGCCCAAGACAATCTATCCCAAAGTAACAGTAGCCATTGCCGAGGTAAAATTGCGGTGGTGGGAATCGGACCAGGACATGCTATAGGACTTACGTTGGAAGCTCGGCAGGCGCTGGAAGAAGCTGAAGTCGTCGCCGGTTACCACACTTACCTGGATCTGGTTCCGGAACTGATCATCGGCAAGAATGTGATTGGGTCCGGAATGATGCAGGAAGTGGATCGCTGTGCGGCGGCGGTTGAGAGAGCAAAAGCCGGTAGCCAGGTTGCCGTTATCTCTAGCGGCGATCCGGGAATTTACGGCATGGCTGGCCTGGTGCTGGAGCTTGTGGTGAAAATTCCGGAGCCGTTGCGGCCGGAAGTTCGGATTATCCCTGGAGTGAGTGCCGTTGGATCTGCGGCGGCAGCTTTGGGCGCGCCGTTGATGCATGATTTTGCGGTGATCAGTATGAGCGATTTGATGACGCCGTGGGACTTGATTGAAAAAAGAGTGCGAGCGGCGGCGGAAGCGGATTTTGTGATCGCCATTTATAATCCCAAGAGCATGCGGCGGACGGCGCAGATCGAAAAAGTCCGTGAAATTGTGTTGCAACATCGGGCGGCAACCACTCCGGTCGGTGTGGTTCGTTCTGTGTCGCGTCCAGATCAGGAAGTTATCATTACTACGCTGGATCGCTTTACGGAAGAAAAAATTGATATGTTTACAACGGTTATTATCGGCAATACTCAGACTTTCCGGCAAGGAAACTATATGATTACGCCCCGGGGATACGCGCTGTGATTCTGGTTTTGGCCGGGACGCTTGATGGTCGCGAAATTGCGGCGGGGCTGAGCGCTGCCGGATATAAAGTGATTGCGTCGGTTGTCAGCGACTATGGCCGGGTTCTGGCGGAACAAAGTGGCGTAAAGGCTCAAGCGGCTGCGATGACGGATAAAGAGCTGGAGCAATTTATTCGGAGCGAGGGCATACGGCTGATCATCGATGCAACCCATCCCTATGCAGTGAACGTATCGAAAAATGCCGCCAAAGCTGCGGAGCAGGCGCAAATTCCTTGCCTACGCTATGAACGGCCAAGCTCGGATTTGCCGGCTTATCATAAATTGCTGGTAGCTCAGGATATGCCGGCAGCAGCCGCCTTAGCGGTTAAAGCTGGCAGCACTGTGTTTTTGACGACAGGAAGCCATACGCTTTCCGTGTTTCGGGCAGCTGCGCTCCAGACGAACTGCCGTTTGATTGCCCGCGTATTGCCGCAGCCGGAAGTGATTTCGGCTTGTTTGGCCGCTGGTTTTTCACCGGGCGAGATTGTGGCGGTTCAGGGGCCCTTTTCCCAAGAGTTGAATATGGCGTTATTCCGGGAGTTTCAGGCCGACGTAATGGTGACCAAGAACAGCGGCGCTGTCGGGGGAACCGATTCAAAAATAGCGGCTGCCATGGCTTTGGAGATGACGATCATCGTTGTGCAGCGTCCTCCACTGAGCGGAAAACAGGTGTTCGGCTCAGTACCTGAATTACTCGAATATATGAAAAGGAGCTCGATTTCGTGATGAGCTTTATTAAAGATCCGGCTGAGATTGAAACGCGGAGCATGAAACTGATTGCTCCATATTTAGAAGGATTGAATCTTGACGAGGGTCATACGAAGGTGTTTTCGCGTGTTATTCATGCAGCAGGGGACCCTGACTATGCCAATCATATCCGGATTCATCCGGAAGCTATTGCAGCAGCCATTAACGCAATTCGCGGCGGCGCCGATATCTTTTGCGATGTGGAAATGGTGCGAACCGGAATCAGCAAGAAAACGCTGGCACAGTACGGTGGACAGGTTCACTGTCTCATTGCCGATCCAGCAGTTGCTGTAATGGCGAAGGAACAGGGAATTACTCGTTCCATGGCCGCTTTTCGGACTTTTGGACATGAATTGAATGGCGCGGTAGTTGCAGTCGGAAATGCACCGACTGCGCTCTTTGAACTTTTTCGCCTGATGGCGGAAGAAAATGTCCGTCCGGCTGTCGTGATCGGCGTACCAGTGGGCTTTGTCGGCGCGGCGGAATCCAAGGCGATGCTGACGGAAAAATCCACTGCTCCATATATCACTGTGCTTGGCAATAAGGGTGGAAGCCCGATTGCTGCCGCAATACTGAATGCATTGCTGTATATGATGGGGCCCAAGGCATAGTGGAAATGTTTCCCCGCATTACTGTTATCACCGGGAACGGAAAAGGCAAGACGACCGCTGGTATGGGTAGGGCTGTTTTGGCGGCATGGTCGGGCGAGAGGGCGCTTGTGATCCAGTTTCTCAAGGGAACAGGGTATACGGGAGAATTACAGGCTGCAGAGCATTGGCGGGGGCGCCTGGTGATTCACCAATTTGGCGCAGGGTGTCCAAACTCTGCAGGAATCGCACAGGGATTGCTTGTCTGCGAACGATGCGGAACCTGTTTTCGGGAAAATAGAAAACCAGAGAATAATTTTGCCGGTAAAGCTTTCGAATGCGCTCAAGCGGCGGTCGCGTCCGGTCAATGGGATCTGTTGGTACTTGACGAAATTAGTCATTCGATAAATAGAGGGTTGCTGGATATCCGTGCAGTAGTGGAAT
>DATMYT010000512.1:0-3608 GCA_035560855.1 Negativicutes bacterium
CCATATTAGCTTTAGGCGCTGTGCGACAATAAAACGGGGAAAGGGGTGAGCATTAAGAAGAGCATTGGGAGCGACTGCCACGCACAAAATAAAAACAAATAAAAAGGAAGGTGAATGGTTGACATTCTGTCAACCAATACGATGAAAATTGGGACTAAGATATTTGCGGGTTTTTTGGCAGTCGTATTCCTCATGATAATATCCGGCGGAGTCAGCATTTACCTCTTGAGAGACATTAGCAAGTCCAGCGATGTGACACAAGAAGAACGTATACCGCTTTTGCTGAAGACGAACCTATTGGCCGTGAATGGCGGGCTAAAAACAGCAGCGATGCGAGGGTTTGTTATTACCGGTAACGATAGCTTCCTGGCAGACTACAACAAGATGGATAAGGAAGACGACACCACTATTCAATATTTGGTAGATAAGGCGGTTACGGCACAAGGAAAACAAATGGCTTTGGATGTAAAGAAACTGGATGATGCGTATCAAAAGATTGCCTTTGAAAAAGTAGTACCCTTGAAACGAGCAGGGAAAACGGATGAAGTCATCGCGGTGATGGCAAATGAATTGGCTCCGGCGGCAAGCGCGACGCGGGCCAAGATGGATGAATATATCAAGTTCCGAGAGAAACAGATCAATGATACTCTGGATGCAGACCAAGCTCTTATGAGCAAGGCTCAATGGATTATTACGGTATTCTTGGTCGTGGCGCTAGTGTGCGCCACCGGTATAGCCTTCTACATCACACAGTCCGTCAGAAAACCTTTGAACGCGGCAACGCATCGATTGGGAGTCATGGCAGGAGGCGATTATTCGGCGGAAATCGAAGCTGCGTTTCTCAAACGAAGCGATGAATTCGGCACCATGGCACAGGCGTTTGACAAACTCAATCGCGGCATGCGCAGCATAATAAAACAAGTGACAGCTTCATCCGAACAGGTGGCGGCCTCAGCCGAACAACTCACGGCCAGCGCCCAGCAGTCGGCGGAGGCTTCCGGCAGCATTGCCGCTTCCATCCAGCAAGTAGCCAATGGCAGTGAAAAGCAAGTTGCCGCAGTCAATGAAACCTCTGCCATAGTGCAGGAAATATCCGCAACCATGGAAGAAGTTTCTGCTACCGCGAGCGAAATGGCAAACATGTCTGAGCAAACGGCCAAGGCGGCGCTCACGGGAAAAGAGTCTGTTGACCGTGCCGTGACCCAAATGGGAGAGGTCAGCGTGGGAGCGAAGCAGGCGCAAAGCGCTGCGGAAGAACTCAAAGTAAGTTCCGCGCAAATTGGTGAGATCGTGGGTCTAATTTCAACAATCGCCGGACAGACGAATTTGCTGGCGCTTAATGCCGCTATAGAAGCTGCGCGGGCCGGAGAACAAGGACGTGGGTTTGCCGTTGTTGCCGAAGAGGTTCGTAAACTGGCGGAACAGTCGGAGCAAGCGGCGCATCAGATCAAAACGCTTGTTGGCAGCAACCATACCAGTATTGGCAATGTGGTTGGCGCAATTGATGTAGCCATCCAAAATATTACTGAGGGTGTGGAACTGGTTAATGTGGCAGGAACGAACTTTGGTGAAATAAATAACAAAATTGGACAGGTTACTGAACAAGTCCACATTATTGCCAAAGCAATCAGTGAAGCCGCCATTGGCAGTCAGCGCATTGTCAGTTCAATCAAAGACGTTGAAAGCATAAGCCGTGATGCAGCGGCCGAAACCCAGACCGTATCGGCGGCGACGGAAGAGCAGTCCGCTTCCATGGAGGAAATCGCCGCTTCGAGTCAGGCGCTATCCAAACTTGCCATTGATCTGCAAGGTATCATAGCTAAGTTTCGGATTTAGGGGGTGCTGACATGGCGGATGATGTTCAACTGGTCATTTTCAAACTAGCGAAGGAAGATTATGGGTTGCCCATCAGCAAAGTTCAAGAAATCAACCGGATGGTGCCGATAACAAAGCTGCCCAATACACCGGAATTTATGGAAGGCATTATCAACCTGCGCGGACGGGTAATTCCGGTATTGGATTTGCGCAAGCGTTTTGACTTCGGCTTTCAAGACTTTACAGACGATACTCGCATCATGGTAACCGATATATCGGGTCAGACGGTCGGTCTTATCGTCGATGCCGTCAATGAAGTCGCGAAAATAGCCGGAGAATGCATTGAACCTCCCCCGCCTGCTTTCGTTCTTAACGCCCATTGAACAAAAAGTGAGAGCCGAGAAAGATAGCAAGCGTAGGTCATCGATTGATGCACGTAAACTGCAGATATTTACCAAACAAAAAGACTGACAATAGTTCAAGCTACTGTCAGTCTTTTTGTTAATGACCGCGTTTCTTCTCTTTGTTTTTTTGGACTTTTTTATCTCGTTTTGATTTTTCCCAATCCTGACGTAACTGTTTTGAAATCACTTTATGCTCGATGATTAATGCCTCACGATCTTTTTGGATAGCTTCTTGAGCAAAAGTAGAAACTCCTACCCGTTTTACCTCTTTTGCGGTTTCTCGCGCCAGCCTCTTGGGGTTAGACGGGCGAACGGGAATTTTTGCGTCAATGCTATTACCGGCACGACTAATATACGATAACATTCTTTGGTTTACAAAATTCATGACGTTATAGTCGTATGGCTCCGATCCGAAGACGTAACGTACCGCTTTCAATTTTTCGCCAATTATTTCTTCAAAGACACCTACCCAAAATTGACCATCATAAAAGACTGTCAGTTTCATATTTAGTTCCCCCTCGATTTCATAATGCGAGCGACGGACATCCCTGGGGGGGAAGGATACGACACCCTCTGCATAAGGGTGCATCCGGACTACCAACCGGACTGTGTTTTTTCGCTCGCGATACCTATTTAATTAAGATGCTTTTTTAACCATTGTCGATAAAAGCTTACTTGCTCTGGCGTATGAAAGTAATGCTCACCACGATCCATTATTTCCAAGGCGCAATTAAACTTGTTTGCAAAGGCCGATACAACATCAAACTCGCTCACATTGTCCTCGCTTCCATAAAGAATGGCGGTGGGACTCTTCCAGCGGACAATCGGATTTTCTTGGACATAGCAATAATAATCCCAGTACAACGTTTGCCCTACAGGAGTTTGGACTTCCTGCTCCGCCTGCAATCTTTCCTTGCTTACGTTGAACCACAGCATCATATTACCGATAAGACGGTTCATATCAACAACCGGCGATAAAAACAAACTTTGCTGTAGGGAAACATCCTTATATGCAAGCAAACTAAAATAGGCGCCCATACTGCAGGCAAACAAGCTGGTATGATTTGAATGCCCGGTAGCAAAGTCCATTATCGTAGCAAGATCATGAACACAATTTTGAACCTTGCATAATGTCGGTTCTTCTTTTCGATCTCCATGCTTCGGCAAATCAAAGCTTAACACCTGATATCCTAGCGGAATTGCCTCCTCTGCAAGCATAGCAATCGGTATATCCGCTTTGTTCGACATATTTCCGTGAACAGCCACCATTATTTTAGTGTTTTTTTCACCCCAAAGAATGGCGGGTATGTTCTCAATTAATAAATTCTTCTTAAGCATTTTTTCCTCCATCTGTTACAGAGGAAGGTTCCTCCATATACAATGTAAATT
>DATMYT010000513.1:0-2505 GCA_035560855.1 Negativicutes bacterium
GCTTTTATCCGATACGCCTGTTAGTATAGAAACGTCATCCATATTCAAATAATTATCAAGAGGTGTATCAACAATGGAAAAAAGCTTACTTTTAGCGCGGATCAGCAAGCTGGCCGCTTTGGCGCACAGCGAAGACCTTCACCAGTATTCGTTGTCCGATCAAGCAATCAGTGAAATCAAAGCAACCTTGGAAACTCTTTCCGAAGAGTACGTCGCCACCTACTGCTAATCAGCTAAAGCAAACAAAAAACGAGAAGCCCTGTAGATTCACAGGACTTCTCGTTTTTTTGTTGCGTTTTTTAGCTAACAGTTTTTATGGCGTCGGCCAGTCGCCGAATGCCTTCGCGAATCCGCTCCTCCGGCATGTTGGAATAATTCAGGCGCAAAGTGTTTTTCACCCCGCCGTTAGGGAAAAAAGCATCCCCCGGTACGAAAGCCACATCGCGCGTAAGACATTCTTGTAACAACTCCACAGCCCGCAATTGCGGCGGCAATTCGACCCATAGAAACAGCCCTCCCTGCGGTCGGGTAAATTTCACCCCTGCCGGCATCATCTCATCCAGCGTCTCCAGCATCGCATTCCGGCGCTTCCTATATAAGTCGGTCAGTTGCTGTAGGTTCGCCTCGAAATCGAACCGTTCCATGAACAAGTTGATTTCCATCTGACTGCGCAGTGACGTACACAGATCAGCCCCCTGTTTGATGAGCACAAACTTTTCAATCACTTCAGGTTCGGCTACGAGCCAGCCAATTCGCATTCCCGGACAGAAGGTTTTGGAAAAAGTCCCGGTCCCGATTACCAGCCCTGCGCTGTCCATCGACTTCAACGAAGGCAGAATTTCCCCCTCAAAGCGAAGCTCGCCATAGGGATTGTCTTCGATCACGGGGATTCCATGCCGAGTAACCATCTCCATCAACTGTTGCCGCCTCGCGAGCGACCAGGTCCGGCCGGTGGGGTTCTGAAAATCCGGAATAACGTAGACAAGCTTGACCCGATCGGTCGTAGCCAATATTTTTTCCAGCGCTTCGATGATCATTCCGTCGTCGTCTGTCGGGACCTCGACAAATCGCGGCTGATACGCGCGAAAAGCACTGATGGCCGCCAGATAGGTCGGGCTTTCGCAAAGAACGACATCACCTTCATCCAAAAATAGTTTGCCGGAAAAATCCAGCGCCTGTTGGGAACCGCACGTGATCAGAATTCGTTGCGCATCAACCTTCGTTTGAAATTTTCGCCCGATACGCTCGGCGATTTTTCGCCGCAAAGGCTCGTAGCCCTCGGTAGTAGAATACTGCAGCGCAGAACGGCCTGCCTCCGCCAACACCTGAACAGAGATCTTCTTCAGCATTTCCACCGGAAACAGTTCCGGGGCAGGCAGACCCCCGGCAAAGGAAATCACTTCTTCACGCTGAGTAATCTTTAAAATCTCGCGTATTTCCGAAGCCCGCAACGAATCCATGCGACTTGCAAAAGTCATACTCATGATCCAAACCCTCCCATTCGCAAAATCAACATCATGGCCATGCCCGAACCCATCGTCACTGCCGGATGCTGGCGACGGTACGCCATGAACGCCGCCACCGCTCCTGCAATCAAATAGTGATTCGCCGGACTGATCTCCACGAATCCCTGTGGGGCCAATAACGCCGGAGCAATCAACGCCGTCAGCATAGCCGTCGGCACATGCTTCAGCAGACGCGCCAGCCAACGGGGAACGCCGGTGCGGTTCAGTAGCACCGGGCTCGCAAACCGAGTGAAGTAAGTAGCCGCCGCCATACACAAAATCGTCAATACTACCTCAGACCTCATCAAGCTCTCCCCCTTCCATCCACGCGCCGACTGCTACAGCCGCCAGACAGGCCAAAATGATATACCATTTGCCAGGAATCAGCACTGCCGCCGCCACACTCACTATCGTCGCCACAGCCGCTACCGCCAGACTGGTCCGATCGACGAGCCGCGGAACCAGTAGCGCCAAAAATGTTGCCGGCATCGCAAAATCAAGTCCCCAGGCAAGCGGGTTGCTGATGTGGCTGCCCAACATTACCCCAAGAACGGTGGAAATCGCCCAGGTAATATAGCCGGTGGCATTACTGCCCAAATGATAGTCGCGACTGTAGCCGACCGTCTGCGCCCGACTGATCGTCACGGCATAGGTTTCATCGGCCATGCCGAAACATAGAAAAGCTTTCCACGGCATTGACAGTTTTTCCATATAGGGAACCAGAGACGCCCCCATCAAAAGATGCCGCAAATTGATCAGCAATGTTGTCAGCGCGATCATCATCAACCCGGAACCGGCAGCGAACATCGGCAGGCTGATGAACTGCGCCGCACCGGCGAAAACCGTCAGCGACATCAACAACGTTTCTCCGGAAGTCAGGCCGACTGACTGCCCAAATATTCCATAGGCTAGTCCAAAGGGGAACACGCCCAGCATCAGCGGCAATGTGTCGCGAACTCCCGCGCGGAGCTCAGCGCCGTCTATCACCATTTTTCAGCCC
>DATMYT010000514.1:0-2459 GCA_035560855.1 Negativicutes bacterium
ACAAATTTTGTATAGTTAGAAATCTGTTACTGCTCACCGAAAAGCGCCGGTGGCAACGGTTCGATTCCCTTCCACCAAAGAATCGCTTGCACAATTCTAAAGGATGCCTGACCATCACCATAGGGATTTGTGGCTTCAGACATCGCGAGATAATGCTTTTTATCTGACAGCAACGCTTTAATTTCGCGATAGACAGTATCTTCTTCTGTGCCAATCAACTTCACAGTACCGGCTGCTATTGCTTCAGGACGCTCAGTTGTATCGCGCAATACCAAAACCGGCTTGCCAAGCGATGGCGCTTCTTCCTGAATACCGCCAGAATCGGTAAGAATTATTGTGGAACGAGCCATCAAATTCGCGAATGGTTCATAATCCAACGGGTCGGTCAAATGCACACGCGGCAGATTCCCGAGAACCGAGTCCACAACTTCACGTACTTTGGGGTTCTTATGTACGGGGAAAATGATTTCTACATCCGAATGTTCAAAAGCAATTCGTTTAAGCGCCTGATAAACGTGTCTCATCGGTTCGCCTAAGTTCTCGCGGCGATGTGTGGTCACTAAAATTACGCGACGAGTTTGAAAGGAAATCGAAGACAATAACTCATCCGTAAATTGGTAAGAAGGGTCCACTGTTGACAATAGCGCATCGATAACCGTATTGCCTGTCACAAAAACAGAATCAGCCGGAACGTTTTCCTGCAGCAGATTTTGCCGTGCTGTCGATGTTGGAGCGAAATGCAGATCAGTCAGTACACCTGCCAGTTTACGATTCATTTCTTCCGGATAGGGGGAGTATTTGTTATGGGTGCGGAGACCCGCCTCCACGTGGCCGACAGGAATTTGGTGATAAAAAGCAGCTAATGCTCCGACAAATGTTGTTGTGGTGTCCCCATGAACCAGGACCAAGTCGGGCTTTTCAGTTGCCAACACCTCGCGTAGGCCCACCAAGGCACGACTAGTAATGTCGTAAAGAGTTTGCCCTTGGGACATAATATCCAGATCATAATCGGGTTTAATCTTAAAAAGATGCAGTACCTGATCGAGCATCTCACGATGCTGTGCAGTTACTGCGACGACTGTCTGAATCTTATCTGGATGTTTTTGCAGTTCCAACACCACCGGCGCCATTTTGATCGCCTCCGGACGAGTGCCGAAAATCGTCATGACTTTCAATGGTTTCAACTTAATCCTCCTGCTGGGGAAAAGAAAAGGGCCTACCGGCCCTTGACAGAACCCACATTTTTCAACACTCCGGTTTTCCGGGCGGCAATAAAGGCGGCAGCCAGCAGTCCCACTACAATGAAAGCTGCATGACTGAAATTCACTTCTGTCATAACAATGGCGCTAACGCCAAGAAGAATACTAACCAAATACAGAATCAATACAACTTGCGTCTGCGTCAGTCCCATATCCAGCAACCGGTGGTGCAGATGACCCCGGTCCGGCTTAAAAATTGGCTGCCCATTGTTAAACCTGCGGATAATCGCACAGGCGGTATCCATAATAGGCAATCCCAGAGCAACCATCGGTACTATAAGGGCAATCGTCGCTGCACTTTTTACCGTGCCAACAACGGAAACTGCTGCCAGCATATACCCCAGAAACATACTGCCGGTGTCACCCATAAAAATTTTGGCAGGGCTAAAATTGAAATGGAGAAAGCCAAGTGCACTACCGGCCAGTGCGGCCGTCAATACAGCAACAAGCCATAAATGTTGGTCAACAGCCATCAGGAAAATGGTAACTGCCGCAATAGTAGACACGCCAGCAGCCAATCCATCCAGTCCGTCAATCAGATTGAGCATGTTGGTCAAGCTGACCACCCAAAGCAACGTAAAGGGAATTGCCCACATATCCAGATAAATCATACTACCAAACGGATTGGTCAACCAATCAATTTTGATATCAAAAAGCAACAATACGGACGCCGCCGCAATCTGTCCAACAAGCTTGACCTTAGCTGGCAATTGGTATATATCATCCACAACTCCGAGCAATAGAATCGCTGTTCCTCCGAGTAAAAGACCGACCAATTCCCATGTCAAATGAACACTGGCAAGCACAGACGCAATAAAGCCAGCGTAAATGGCCAACCCACCCAGTCTGGGGATGATTCCTGTATGAACTTTTCGGGCATCCGGTTTATCGACCGCTCCCCACCGTACAGCCAAACGCTTCACGGATGGAGTAACCATGTAAGTTACTCCGAGAGCAACAATAAACGCGATAAAATAAATCTGCATTCCTGTTTACACCTCGTTTCAAGCCACGTATTAGTGTACTCCATTGACGCTGAAAAGTCAATCAAAGTAGCCTCTGCGTAAAGCTTGAACTCATGTTTTTTCATGTCGCGTTGCAGGTTTATTCGATAGGTATCAGCCAAAATATACATCCGTGCGAAACACCATTGAACGATGTCCAAGAGTTCTTAAAATACTATATTGCACATGGAACAAA
>DATMYT010000515.1:0-2962 GCA_035560855.1 Negativicutes bacterium
GTTTACCGGTCGGTCCCAGATTGCCGCCCACGCGCACTTTGTCGCCGCCTGCCTGCCGCGCAATTTTGACTGCGGCGGCATTCAGAGCAAAAACTTCCTTCTCCAGTCCATAATGCGACAGTTTGATCCGGTTGGCGCCAAAGGTGCAGGACGTCAGCATTTCTGCGCCCGCCGCCACATAGCCGCGGTGCACCGCCAAAATCGCCTCCGGATTGCGTATGGCCCATGAATCCGGCGATTCCCCGGGTTTCAGCCCCATCGTTTGGAGCATCGTTCCCATCGCGCCGTCGGCCAGTTGAATCTTATTCATTCCTTTTGCTCCTTCTCAAGCGATTACTTTTTCTTGGGCATAACCATCCGAATGCCGGAAATAATGACGAACGCACCAAACAATCTTTTCAAGTCGGCCGCCGGAATGTATTGAACATAATTGGCGCTGATCAATGCGCCGACAACTGCGCCGGAGGCTACGAACATGGCCACTCGTAAGTCAACAAGTTTGCATTTGATCAAATGATAAAGTCCGGATAATGCCGTCGGAATAATAAACAGCATCGAAATTCCCTGCGCCAGGTGCTGCTCGGTTCCCAATAAAAAAACCATCATCGGCACCAGAACCACACCGCCGCCGACTCCGAGGAGTCCGCTAAGAATTCCTGTCAAAAGCCCCATTGCCAAAATAATCAACATTTCAATCATGACAGCACCATCCTTATGCCCACCAGGATCAACATAACCCCGAACATCCGCTTAAGCTGCGCCGCCGGAATTTTTTTCATCAAGCGTGCGCCAATCGCCGCCCCGATCACTCCGCCGACCGCCAGTTGCGCCGCCAAAGGAAGATCCATTGTCCCATGAAAGCTATAAACTGTTGCACCCATGATAGCCGTGGGAACAACAACGGCCAGGGACGTCCCATGAGCCAGATGCTGGTCTACCGCAAAATAAGAGGTCAGGATGGGAACCAAAAAGATCCCGCCGCCAACCCCGAGCAATCCGCTAAGCACTCCTATGCCGAGACCGACCCCGACATACTTCCAAGTTTCTTTCATTTTACCACTTACAACTCCTTCATTTGTTTAGTAGAGATGACAGGCGACCTGATGCCCCTCGCCCACCGTCTTCAGCTCCGGACGGACTTCCTTGCACACCTGCATGCATTCACGGCAGCGGGTATGAAAAGTGCAGCCGGATGGAGGATTGGCGGGGCTCGGAATGTCACCGTGCAGAATGATTCGGCTCGCTTTGGAACTGCGATCCATTCGCGGCGCAGCAGAAAGCAACGCCTGCGTGTATGGATGCAACGGGTGAGCGTAGAGATCGGCCTTGGCGGAGAATTCCACCAACCGTCCCAGATACATTACCCCGACCTTGTCGCTGACATGACGCACCACTGATAGATCATGGGAGATAAAGACGTACGTCAGGCGAAATTGGTCCTGCAAATCCTTCATCAGATTCAATATCTGGGCCTGTATCGACACATCAAGCGCCGATACAGGTTCATCGGCTATCACCAATCGAGGACGAGTCACCAGTGCGCGGGCGATCGCCAGACGTTGCCGCTGTCCGCCGGAAAACTCATGCGGGTAATGGGAAGCATGTTCCGGGCGAAGTCCCACCACGCCGAGCAGTTCGTCGACAACTTCTTTTCTACTCTTCGCCGCGCCCATGTTGTGTACCTTCAACGGTTCTTCCATTATCGCGCCGACTTTCATCCGGGGATTCAATGACGCGTAGGGGTCCTGAAAAATAAACTGCATGTGCCGACGCATCCGGCGCATGCCTTCGGCGTCCAACTTGGACAGCGGCTGCCCATCAAAGATCACTTCACCGTCCGTCGGTTCGATCAGGCGCAAAATAAGTCGCCCGGTAGTAGACTTGCCGCAGCCGGATTCTCCGACAATACCGATGGTCTCTCCTTCATCTATAGAAAAAGAAACTTCTTCAACGGCCCGGACATATCCTTTCGTTTTGGCAAAAACTCCAACCGCGCGAATCGGAAAATATTTTTTCAACCCAGAAATTTCAACTAATCTGCTCATGTGAGTCCTTTCCTTCCTCCGCAGCACCGTTTTCTGCATAGAGCCAGCAACGGCACATTCGGTCCGCAGCAATCCGCAATAGCGGCGGGTTTTCCCTCGTGCAACGCCCCATAGCCTGCGAACAACGCTCTGCAAAGCGGCAGCCAACTTTCACTGATCCCGGCAGCGGCACATTTCCCGGAATGCAGCTCAACCTGGAACCGCCATCTTCCTCTCGGGGCAATGACCGCATCAACCCTTGCGTATACGGGTGCGCCGGTTCCCGAATAAGATCGTCAATCGCCGCGTGCTCTACCACCTGACCGGCGTACATCACATATACCGTCTGGCACATTTCAGCGACAACACCCAGATCATGAGTAATCAACACAATCGAGGAATGTTCCCGTTCCTGCAGTTCATTCATCAAATCAAGAATCTGAGCTTGAACCGTGACATCAAGCGCCGTAGTCGGTTCATCGGCAATCAGCAAATCCGGCGAGCAGGACAAAGCCATCGCAATCATGACTCGTTGACGCATACCCCCGGAAAGCTGGTGCGGATATTCGTGGATCAATTTATCCGCCCGGGGAATATGCACTTTCCCCAGCATTTTCACCGCGTGCTCCCGCGCCGCATCCGCCGAATACCCCAAATGCAGTATCGGCATCTCCATCAGCTGGGTTCCAATGGTCTTGACCGGATTCAGCGCTGTCATCGGCTCCTGAAAAACCATGGCGATCTCCTTGCCACGCACGCGCCGCATCTCATCCTCCGACAGGTGCAGCAAGTCTTTCCCTTTGAAGAGAATCGAGCCCCGCGTGATCTGCGCGTTGACTTTGGGCAACAGACGCATAATCGACAGCGATGTGACGCTCTTGCCGCAGCCGGATTCCCCGACAATGCCGACAGTTTCGCCCGCATGGACCGTTATATCC
>DATMYT010000516.1:0-3770 GCA_035560855.1 Negativicutes bacterium
AGGTATAGGGCGGTTTGCTTATGAACAAGAACACTTTCGACAGTTATCTTTCCATTTTAAATAATGATCTTATCGTGGCGATGGGTTGCACTGAACCGATCTCCATCGCTTATGCCAGTGCAAAGGCACGCAAAACATTAGGCAAAATGCCGGAACGCTGCACCGTGTTCTGTAGCGGAAATATAGTAAAAAATGCAATGGGTGTGACGGTGCCTAATTCCGGAGGACTTAAGGGCATTGAGGTCGCTGCGATATTAGGCATTGTCGGTGGGGATTCCGCCAAGGGCCTTGAAGTTCTTGAGGCTGTTTCAAAACAACATATCGACCAAACTAAAAAACTGTTGGAAGAAGGCTTTTGTCAATGTGAACTGCTCGAAAACGTTGCCGGTTTGCATATTTTGGTAGTTGTATCTGCGGGGGATGATACCGCCGAGGTGATGATTGAAGACTGCCACAACAACATTGTACGCATCAGCAAAAACGGCGAAAATCTATTTTCAAAGCAATGCAATCCGTCACAAAAGGGAGAAAACGACCCGGATAAGTCGCTTCTTAATGTAAAAGATATTATAACCTTCGCCAACCAAGTGAAGATTGAAGATGTGGAAGAACTGTTATCCCGGCAAATCCGCTATAATAGCGCAATCTCCCGGGAAGGCCTTGCCCATCCCTACGGAGTCCAAGTGGGCCGAACTTTAATGGCCGACTTTGATTCCGGCAACGTTAAACTGCGTGCCAAGGCCGCTGCGGCGGCTGGTTCCGATGCCCGAATGAGTGGTTGTTCGCTTCCTGTGGTCATCAACTCCGGCAGTGGCAATCAGGGTATTACTGTCAGTTTGCCGGTGCTGGAATATGCCAAGGAGTATGCGGCAAGTCAGGAGCAACTGTACCGTGCGTTAGTGGTGAGCAACTTAGTGGCAATTCACCAGAAAAAATATATCGGCAGTCTTTCGGCGTATTGCGGCGCTGTCAGTGCTGCTTGCGGCAGCGGCGCCGGCATTGCATACCTTCTGGGCTGCACCTATGAGGAAATATGCTCCACCATAACCAACACCATTGCCACAATCGGAGGCATGGTGTGTGATGGCGCCAAACCTTCCTGTGCAGCAAAAATTGCCAGCGCCGTCGATGCGACGATCATGGCGCTCCACCTAAGCCGCAATAATCTGTTCTTCCAACCCGGCGATGGCCTTGTCAATAAGGATGTAGAAAAAACCATCATTAATATTGGCCGCATGGGCCGCGAGGGAATGAAATCAACGGATTTGGAAATCCTCAACATCATGCTGGGGAAATAAGGTTCCTTGGATAAAAATTGACGACATAGAATAACAGCAATTTCCGACATTTATATGCTTTCCATAAGGTAGAGTGCAAAGAAAGCCGTATTTGAGTATATCATTAAAAAATCGATGGGTTGATTCCTTCTGTGGCGACGCAGGAGGTTTTTTTATCGAAATTTTTTCGCCAAAAAAACTCGATCCATTGAACCTGCTTTAATAATATGGACAGTAAGAATCCCTAATCCCGATTCGCCAGCGTAACTACTCAAACAGCTTTTTTCAGCAGAAATGGTAGGATATACCCGTTGGTCGAATGTGTTCGGCGCTTGTTATAAAACAGCTCAATATATTCGAAGATGGCTTGTTTAGCCTCGTTTCTGGTCTTGAAGGTGCAATCGTTAAGCCATTCCATTTTCAACTTGCCCCAGAACGATTCCATCGGGGCGTTGTCGTAGCAGTTGCCTTTTCTGCTCATGCTGCAGACGAAACCGTGGCGGTCCAGCAATTGCTGATAATCTTTACTGGCATATTGCACGCCGCGGTCAGAATGAATCAACAATCCTTTCTTGGCGCCTGTTCTGCCTATCGCCTGCTTTAGTGCTGCTGAAACCAGTTCGGTTTTCATCTGGCGACTCATTGCCCAACCAATTATATTCGGGGCAGAGTGTTATATGCATATGCCTCAAGACGTGAAACGGCATTGGGCGAAGCCCATGTCGCTAGGAAACCAGTCAGTCCCCCTATAAACCATTCGCGACACGATGGGCAATGCCACTGTTCAATAATCCCCATCTGTTTTTTTTCGGATCAAACGAGGCAAAGTTACATCGATGGAATTCTTGAAATGTATCGGTTTCACCCAACGGAAAACTGTATTTTGGGGGCTTGTTAACGAACAGAATAGTTTTTAAAGGAAAATAGGAGCATTTGGCGTATATCAAGCAAAGTAGAAAACACGGACAAATCAGGTATCTTCATCACGAGCGTTCTACAACCAGACAAAGGATGTATAATCGCATGAAACAGAGCATAGAAAAAGCCAAGTATATCATCGTAATTATCAGCCTTTTATTGGGGCCGCTACTTATTATTCCGTATGTTGGTAATGATACGCCATCGCCCCGTGCTGTTAAGGGCGTTATGGATCTTTCTGAATGGGATTTTTCTACAGGCGGTACGGTGCCACTAAATGGCGAATGGGAATTCTATTGGAATCAGTTATTGACCTCTACGGACTTTGTCGATAATGTCGGGGCAAAAAAACCTGACCTTACGGGCTATGCAACCGTTCCTCATTTGTGGCAGGGGAATTTCAATGGAACCGAAATCCAAAGTCAGGGGATTGCTACCTATCGAATTGTGGTTAAAGTTCCGCAGAATCAATACTCGTTCGGTATTAAGACAGAAATCATCCGCGTAACGAGCCGCCTTCTGGTCAATGGATTGACAATGGGCGGTTGCGGTCAGCCTGAACTTGCCAGTACGCTAGGCGAAAATGCGCCGGAAAATGTTCCCTATGTTGCGTATTTCACTTCTCAAGGTGATCGGGTCGAGATCATTTTACAAGTCGCAAATTATGCCTATGTAAACGGCGGAATTGCGGTGCCGGTAAGATTTGGCGGGCATGATGCCATATTAGCGCTGACCCGCAAGATCAACAGCTTTGAACTTGTAGCATTTGGTTTTTTATGCAGCGGAAGCCTTTATCATATGGGTGTGTTTTTGTTCGGGCGTCGGCGGGAAAGGGGGCTATTATATTTCGGCCTGTTTTGTCTGGCGTTTGCCGTTGTGGACATATCACTCGGTCAAAAACTATTGAATCAGTTTATACCTGGCATATCCTTTGTGCCAATGCATAAACTCCGGCATATATCCACCGCCTTGGGAACGGTCCTAATTACACTGTTTCTGCGCCAGGTTCTGCGCGGGTCTCTGCCGGACCGGCTGATGAAAATGATTGTTGTGCTATTTGGCAGCTATGCGTTGGCAGCGCTTATTTTTCCCCATGGGTTTATCACTGTGGCAGAAAAAATATTCTTTCCTTTGTCCATGGGCGGTTTTGCCATACTTATCATATTGTTGGCCCAGCTGTTGTACCGACAAAAATACGGTAGTCTTGACCGTAATGGCTTAAAATTGCTTATCCTTGGAATCTGGTGCCTTTGGACGTACGATGTGGTGAATGTTCTCTATGTACTGTATTTGGTCATTGACTATCGTTTTTTGGGAGATTTGGCCTTACTGCTGTTTTTGCTGTTTATGTCCTATATGCTGGCCATCCAGTTTGCCGATGCATATTACAAAATTGAAGATATGTCAGTCAAATTAAAAGAGCAAGATAAAGCGAAAGATATTTTTTTGACCAACACTTCCCATGAATTTCGGACTCCATTGAACGGAATTATTCACATGACGCAAGCCGTTTTGGAAGAACTTACAGGCAAGGTAGCTCTGCACCAACAAGAAAAGCTTTCCTTAGTGGTGGCC
>DATMYT010000517.1:0-4070 GCA_035560855.1 Negativicutes bacterium
CGACCGGTAAGCTGATCCGGCCGTTAGGCGAGTTGTCCTTCGACGCAGTTTTTGATGTTTATGCCGAGCAGGTTGCGGCGCTCTGTGAGGCGGGCGTGGATTATTTTATTATCCAGACGATGATCGATATCCAGGAGATGCGGGCGGCGCTTTTGGCAGTAAAACAATACGCCAAGGTTCCGGTCATCTGCCAGATGACGTTTGAGGCCTCCGGGCGCACTGTGACCGGGACGGACCCGACGACGGCGGCGGTAACTCTCGAAGCTCTCGGCGCGGATATGGTCGGTGCGAATTGTTCGATGGGGCCGGATCAACTGTTGCCGATCATTGAAAAGATGGTGAAGGCTACGTCGCTGCCGGTAAGCTTGCGGCCCAATGCCGGGATGCCGATACTGCAGGACGGGCGGACGATTTTCCCGCTCAGCCCGCCGCAGTTCGCTTCTTGGGTTCCACGGATCGTGGATGCGGGCGTAACGTCGATCGGCGGCTGCTGCGGCACGACGCCGGAGCATATTGCCGCAGTGCGGGACGCGCTAAAAAATCGGACAGCTGTGCAGGTGGAATCGTCGCTGCGGGAGGCGCATTGCCTGACCAGTCGGTCCAGTACGGTTTATTTCGGCGCAGGATTTCCGATCCGAATCATCGGCGAACGAATCAATCCGACCGGACGCAAAGCGATGGCTGCCGAGCTGCGCGAGGGAAACCTCACGACGGTGAAGCGGGACGCGCTGGCGCAGCAGGATGCAGGCGCGGCCTTCCTCGACGTTAATGCCGGGGTGCCGGGCATCGATCAACCGGCGCTGATGGTGCGTTTGGTGGAAGAGCTTTCCCAACTGGTGACGCTGCCGCTGTCGATCGATACGACCGATCCGGATACGCTGGAAGCGGGGCTGCGGGTATATCCCGGCCGCGCGCTGGTAAACTCCGTATCGGCTGAGCCCGAACGACTGGAAAAGTTTTTGCCGATCGCGAAAAAATACGGCGCGGCTATTCTTTGCCTGCCGTTGGCTCTGGGCGGATTGCCTGCCAATGCGCGGGAGCGGGTGGATACCGTCCGCAGGATTATTGACGCGGCGATGGCGATAGGCTTCCGGCGCAAGGATTTGCTGCTAGATGCATTGACGACCACACTGGCGGCCAATCCGGTCGCGGCGCTGGACGTGCTGGAGACTCTACGCCTTTACGGTGCGGAATTGGGGTTGCCGGTGTCGATGGGGCTGAGTAACGTATCGCATGGGTTGCCCCGGCGCGATCTGATGAATTCGCAGTTCTTCGCCATGGCGGCGGCGCAGGGAATGAGCGTGCCGATTCTCAATCCGTTGGACCCGATGATGAATGAGGCGATCAGCGCCGTTCAAGGGTTGTTGGGACATGATCGACAGGGACTGGAATATAGCAAACGATTTGCGGCGGCGGGACCGCAGCAGCAAGCCGCTCCTGCTGGTGCGGCAGGAGCGCCGTCTCCGGTGGAGAAGCTGCAGCAGGCGGTTATTCAAGGTGAGAAAGAAGCCGTAAAAGGATTCGTCATGGCGGCGATTGCCGAAGGGCGCGACGCGGCTTACATTATCGATAACGGCCTGACCGCGGCGATGAATCGGTTGGGCGAGGACTTCGGCACTGGTCGGTGCTTCCTGCCGCAGGTACTATTGGCAGCCGAAGCATTGAAGCAGGGCTTTCAGGTTTTGCGGGACGCTCTGCCTGCAGAAAAAACCGAATCTCTGGGCAAAGTCATGCTGGCGACGGTGGCTGGTGACATCCACGATCTCGGCAAGAACATCGTAGCCGCATTGTTGGAAAACAACGGATTTGAAATCATCGATCTGGGAAAAGATGTGGCGGTGGAGAAGATCGTGGCGGCGGCGAAGGAGCATCAACCGGACATTGTTGGCCTTTGCGCGCTCATGACCACAACGCTGCCGCAGGTCGACAAAAGCATCGCAGCGCTGAAAGCGGCCGGAATCGAGGCCCGGACGATGGTAGGCGGAGCAGTGCTCACGCCGGAATATGCAAAAAAAGCTGGTGCAGATGAATATGCATCGGATGCGGTAGTGGCGGTATCTCTGGCCAAGGGACTCGTGAAACGGAAAAAATAGAAAGATCATCTGGTATAAAAATGCCGCGCGTTCCATCATTTGATTGGAAATGGCGCGGCATTTTTGGTTGTATGGCTGTAAACGCAGGAATTATCTCGATTCGTGTGGAATTGAATATTTTGAATATTATCGGACAGGGGAGCCGTTACGAAGGGGGCGTTACCACATGTTTTATTTTTTTCTGAACTTTGCCGTGGTATCTTTATTATCCGTGTTGGCAGTTATGGTAATGTTGTGGTTTCGTCGCCAAATCGGTACGGAAGCCTTACGTCGCAATCACGAAGTGGCCGGCTACGTTTATGCGGTAGTCGGGGCGATATTCGCCGTGACTGTAGCTCTAGTCGTGGATACGGTTCATGATGAGTATCTTACATCAGAACGATACGCTGCCACCGAGGCAATTCAGGTCGCCAGTATTTATCAGCTGGCCGACTGGTTTCCCGGTAATGGGGATGAACGGTTGAAGCAGCAACTGCGGCAATATGCGAATGCTGTCGTTGACAAGGAGTGGGAGCGTGCAAATCGGGCAGGAGATCCTGCGGCGCCCGAAGCCGAAGCGGCGTTTCACGACATAGTCACGTCCGTTCGGACATTGAATCCTGCAAACATACAGCAGCAGACGGCGTATACGGAGATGGTCCATCGGCTTTCTGAGCTGCGGGAATATCGTTATAACCGGTTATATGGCAAGCAGTCCGAGATGCCTTTTCCCCTGTGGTTCGCCGTGGTTTTCGGGGGCGTGATTACGATTGGATTTACGTTGTTCTTTTCCATGGACAGTCCGAAGGCTCAGATTGTGCTGATCTTTTGTGTGTCAGCTTTGATCTGGAGCAATATCATGGTGATTTCCCAAGTACATTATCCGTTCAACGGCATTGATGTTACGCCGCCGCGGGCATTCATCAATTGGATCGGCAGGCTTGACCGCTGATTAAATGCCGTCGCCGCCGATTCCGTCCAGTGCATTCGGGCCGGATAGCTCATCCAGATTAAAGGGTGTTCCCTGATAAACGTAGTAGTTGAGCCAGTTGATAAACAGCAGGTTGGCTGCGCTGCGCCACCGAACAATGGGCATCTGCTGCGGATCGTCGTTGGGATAATAATTGGCGGGGACATTGATCGGTACTCCTTGCCCAATGTCGCGGTCATATTCGGCTTTGAGCGTCAATGGGTCATATTCGGAGTGCCCGGTGACAAAAAGGTGGCGATATTGCTTGTCAATCACGGCATATACACCTGATTCATCGGACTCGGACAGGATGGACAAGCCGGGAACTTTCTCAATATCCTCCCGTCGAACTTCCGTATGGCGTGAGTGAGGAACGTAAAAAACATCGTCAAAGCCGCGAAACAGCATCTTTTCTTTCATATTGACACTATGGGGGAACACGCCAAACATCTTATGCGGCAAGGCGTACTTCGGGATTCCGTAATGATGGTACAGGGCCGCCTGCGCCCCCCAGCAGATGTGGAGCGTCGAATACACATTGCGGCGACTCCAGTCCATGATTTCGCACAGCTCGTCCCAGTATTCGACTTCTTCGAACGGAACTTGCTCTACTGGCGCGCCGGTAATGATCATGCCGTCATACTTGCGGTGTTTGAGTGCACTGAATGTTTCATAGAATTTTACCAGATGCTCTTGCGAAGTATTCTTCGGCGCATAGGTTTCCGTGTACATGAAGTCAAATTCCACCTGCAACGGCGAATTTCCCAGTAAACGCAACAGTTGGGTTTCTGTCGCTATTTTTGTCGGCATCAGATTCAGCAGTAATATTCGCAGAGGGCGAATATCCTGTGAATATGCGCGGTCCTCGTCCATGGCAAAGATGTTTTCTTGTTCCAGCGTGTGTACGGCAGGCAAATTGTTGGGAATCTTAATCGGCATGCTGTTCGCCCCTTCCTGTCCAATATCCAAAAGGCCTTATTTGCCAAAGCCGACAAATAAAGCCTCATGTTTTTTATATTATTGAGTAT
>DATMYT010000518.1:0-10543 GCA_035560855.1 Negativicutes bacterium
GTCCAAGTATCCGTCCAATGGTGATTTTATTGTCCTCAATCAGAACCTCCAGCTGCAAATTCATTTTCCGCAACGAATTAATTTTATCACAATTTTGCTCTTTTAGCTTTCAGCTATTACGAATTAAAATGCAATAAAAACCGCCGACAGAGCCACTACTCCACCGACGGCCTGAGTGCCTATTCAGCTTGTGTTACCCAACAACAATGCGATGATAGCTTTTCTTTCCCTTGCGGATCAACACACTACCATCTTCAAGCAAGTCGTCTGTCAACGGGAAGTCTGGATCAGTTACCTTCACGTCCCCAACATATAACCCGCCGCCTTGGATCAGTCGACGTCCTTCGCCTTTGGAAGCAAACACGCCTACCGATGCCAACACATCAACTAGCTTAGAACCGATCATTTCCCGGGAAATCGACACAGTTGGTGCATTATCAAGCGCGCCAACACCGCCAAACAAGGCTTCAGTCGTCTGTTGCGCCCGCGTCGCTTCCGCCGCGCCATGCACCAGTTGCGTCACCTCATAGGCCAAAACTTTTTTCGCTGTGTTGATTTCCTGATCTTTGAGCGCGCCTAATCGCCGAACTTCATCCATCGGCAGAAAAGTGAGTAACGCCAAGCATTTCTGCACATCTGCATCATCCACATTACGCCAGTATTGATAAAAATCATAGGGAGACGTTTTCTCGGGGTCCAACCAGAGGGCGCCTTTTTCGGTTTTTCCCATTTTGCGGCCGTCACTCGTTGTGAGCAACGTAAACGTCAATCCGAACGCCGGCTTACTTTCTTTGCGGCGAATCAAATCCGCCCCGGCCAGAATGTTGGACCACTGGTCAGCGCCACCCATCTGCATAACGCAACCGGTGAGCCTGTATAGTTCCAAGAAATCATAAGCCTGCATGATCATATAGTTGAATTCAAGAAATGTTAGACCGTGCTCCAGTCGTTGCTTATAGCAGTCAGCCGTCAGCATTCGGTTCACTGAGAAGCCTGCGCCGACACTGCGCAGCATATCTACATAATTGAGTTTCATCAACCAGTCCGCATTGTTCACCATCAGCGCCTTATCCTCGGAAAAATCGATGAACCGACGCATCTGTTCTTTAAAGCAGTCACCATTGTGCTGAATAACTTCCGCAGTCATCATCTTGCGCATATCCGTCTTGCCGGAAGGATCGCCGATCATCGCCGTTCCGCCGCCAATAAGACAGATCGGCCGATGCCCGGCGCGTTGCATGTGCGCCATAACCATCATGCCGAGAAAATGTCCAACGTGCAAACTATCCGCCGTAGGGTCAAAGCCGATATAAAACGTAATTTTTTCTTTGTCCAACAGTTCGGCAATTTCTTCTTCATGAGTCAGTTGATGGACAAATCCCCGCTCGATAAGCGTATCCAGTACAGACATTGTGGAATAACCCTCCTCCATATTCAGGCTGCCAGCAACTTAAAAAAGGGAAACCCATCCCCATTAAAGGGAAGGGTTTTACCCCGATGTAGCTTGCACTCTAAATATAGCTGCCTATCCGCATGTTGTCAACCGGCCCGCCGGTGATCGCGCTTTGCCATCGCCACTTTCGCAGCTTTTACGATATCATCGACGCCCATCTTGTAGTGGTCCAACAGTGCTTCGGCCGGGCCAGATTCAGGGAACACATCCTGCAGCCCGACCCTGACCAACGCTGCCGGTGCATGTTCAGCGATCACTTCCGCCACCGCGCTGCCCAATCCACCGATCACGTTGTGATCTTCCACCGTTACAACCGCGCCGGTCTCCTCCAGCAGCGAAGCGATTCCTGCTTTGTCGAGAGGTTTTAATGTATGCACCTCTAACACGGTCGCGTTAATTCCTTCGGCTTTCAACACTTCAGCGGCTTTCAACACCCGGCTGAGGATGAATCCGCAAGTCATCAGGGCAACATCAGTACCGTTTTCCACAAGTTTACGCGCCTTACCGATCTCGAAAGGAATCTCCTTATCGAAAATGACCGCTTCGCGTCCATTGGCTACCCGCAGGAATGCCGGACCAGGCCTTTTGGCAATGGCAAGAGTCGCCGCAAATACTTGGGACGCGTCTGACGGCACAACGATGGTCATTTCGGGAATGCTCCGCAAAATGCCGAGATCCTCAAAAAACTGATGCGTAACTCCTTCGCGCTCGCCACCGAAAATTCCGCCGTTAGCGCCAACCAATTTCACATTAAGCTGTGGATAGGCGACGAATGTCCGCACTTGTTCGCAAGCCCGCATGGTAATAAAGCCGGAGTAAGTTGCCACAAATGGCACCAAGCCGCAGCTAGCCATGCCTGCTGCGCAACCGACCGCATTTTGTTCAGCAATGCCGACCTCAAAGAACCGTTTCGGATATTTTTCTGCAAATGCAACCATCCGCATAGCTTTCATTGAGTCGGGAGATATCGTAACGTAGCAGGGATCTTCTTCTGCCAGCTGCATCATCGCTGCTGCAAAAGCTTCCCTGGATCCTTTATAGCTACTCACAATCCATCCCTCCCAGTATCTCCATTGCCTCTTTATATTCGTCATCCGTTGGCACTCGCTTGTGCCATGAATTATCAGTTTCCATATAGGGAACACCCTTGCCTTTGACAGTGTGAGCCAAAATCAGCGAAGGCTTTCCTTTCACTTGATGAGCATTTTTAACGGCCGCGAGGATTTCATCCATGTTGTGTCCGTCAATTTCCTGACAATGCCATTGGAACGCTTCCCACTTTTCATAAATCGGCATGAGTCCGCTAATGTCGCTCACTTTACCACCACTTTGCAGTCCATTGTTATCGACAAAAACGATTAGATTGTCCAGCTTATGCTTCACGGCAGACATCGCCGCTTCCCAGACAATCCCTTCCTCCAGCTCGCCATCCCCCATAATGACGTAGGTGTTGTAGTCTTGCTCCAGGTATTTGGCCGCCATTGCCATGCCAACGCCAATAGAAATCCCGTTGCCGAGAGAACCGGTCGTCATGTCGATGCCCGGGGTTTTACGCATGCAGGGATGTCCTTGCAGGCAGGAACCGAGGCTACGCAATCCGGGCAGCTCGTCGCGGGAAAAATATCCCCGACGGGCTAGCGCTGCGTAAAGAACGGGGCAAGCATGTCCCTTGGACAGAATGAAGCGATCACGGCCGGGCCACTTTGGATTTTGCGGGTCCAGTTTCAGCACTTTGAAGAACAAGGCCGCCACAATGTCGGCGCACGACAGCGCCGGACTCGGATGTCCGTCTTTGGCCCGATATACAGTGTCCACCACATCTCGCCGTAATAAGCGTGCCATGTCTACGAGATTTACGGTTTCGCAACTCATTGCGCCGCCCCCTTCAAGAGATCCCTGACCTCCTGCACACCCAGTAGTGGGCTGGACAATACAGGTTTTCCAGTTTCCTTGGCCAACTTATCCTGCATTTTTGCCATAGAGCCTTGAGCAAGCACAATCACATCGACCTGGCCGGCTAAGTTTTTCGCGGTCTCGAGAATCAGCGCATCATGTTCGTCCGCTTTACCGGACATCAATGCTTCAAAAGCGCCAACTGCCAGACCTTCCACTACCGTAATCGATTTATCAATCTTTTTCGCCTGACTTTTCACTAATCGCACGGTCGGTCCCAGCGTTGTAGGTAGCGTGGCAATCACACCCACCCGGTTCCCCATGTTGACAGCTTTTAGCGTCATGGCATCATCAATTTTAACAAGGGGGACTTTGGCTGACTTTCTACCCATTTCAGCCACTTCGCCGATTGATGAACAGGTGTTGAGAATGATGTCAGCTCCCGCCTCTTCAGCGGCCCGATAATAGTCTAGCAAACGCCGGGTCACACTGGGCGTGGGTCCTCCAGCCTTAATAACATCCTGAATCAAGCTGTCATCAGCAATATTGATGAGCCGGCAACCCGGAATTTCCTCGGCAATCATTTGTTTGATGTCGTTCATTAGTCCAATTGCCATTGCCGTATAAATGGCCACAACTGTTTTCATGAGTACCCCTTCTTTCATTTAAATCAACTCAAATTGATTTTAAGTACTATTTTGCTAATCCCATCACATGGTTCGGCAACCATAGCACCAAGTCCGGAATGAACGTGATCAGAAATAACACAATCACCAGCGGAATAATAAACGGGACAATTGCCCGAGAAAGCTTCTCAAAAGGAACATCGGCAATATTGCAAATTACATACAGGCACATTCCTACCGGCGGCGTGATCAAGCCAATCATCACGTTCAGGATAAAAAACACCCCAAAATGGACTGGATCGACGCCCAACGCATGAATTAGCGGCATTAATACCGGCACCATGATCATGATGATCGAGTTGCTTTCCAGAAGACAGCCCATGATCAGCAGCACCACATTAATGAAAATCAGGAGCACAACTTTACTGTCACTGAAAGCCAATAACCAGGCCGCCACCTGATCCGGCAATCCGGACGTCTGCACTACCCAAGTAATGGCTGACGAACTGCAGATAATCAGCATGATTACCGCCGTGCAATGTACTGTCCGCAGCAAAATGTGGTACAGTCCAGGCAAATCCATTTCGCGATGGATTACAAAACCGAGGAAAATCGCATAAGCAGCAGCGATGCCGGCGCCTTCGGTCGGCGTAACAATCCCGAAGACAATGCCGGAAAACATGATGACCGGCGTCAACAATGACGGGATCGCTTTCCATGTCGCATCCAAGCGTTCTCCCCATGTCGCTTTCGGTTCCACTTTATAGCCACGCTGTTTGGACATGATATAAACCAAAATCATCAGAGATATCCCCATCATGAGCCCGGGAATCAATCCGCCGAGAAACAGTCTGCCGATAGAGGTCTCTGTGATGATGGCGTAAATTACAAAAGGAATACTAGGTGGAATGATCGGTCCTATCGTCGAGGATGCAGCGGTTAGCGCCGCCGACCAGTCACGATCAAACCCATCTTCCTCCATCGCTTTGATTTCTACAACTCCGATGGCTGAGGCATCCGCCACTGCCGAGCCCGACATGCCAGCCACAATGATGTTGGAAATAACATTCACATGACCGAGACTGCCAGTTATATGTTTTACATACTCCCGTGCAAAATTAAAGATTCTGGTAGTAATACCGCCGGTGTTCATCGCTTCACCGACGAAAACAAATAGTGGGATCGCCAGTAACGGAAAGGAATCCAGTGAATTAAACATACGTTGGGGAACCAACGTAAGCGGAATGTCGCCAACCATCAATGCCACTACTGCTGACAGCGCCATCGCAAAGGCGACTGGCACTCGCAGCATCATCAGCACCAACATGACACCCATGATAATTGTTGCTTCCATAGTCTCTATTCCCCTTTCACGACGGATCTGATTATGTAGAACAGCATCCCGATCGAACAAAGGGGAAGAATCGAGTATACCAATCCCATGTTGATTTGATTCGCTGCTGATGTCACCACGCGGTTTTCCTGCACCAACTCAAATCCATAATAAGCCACAATCACCCAAAATATAGCGGACACCAGTCGACTAAAAACGAATGCGCCCCGTTGAAGGCTATGTGGCAAATAGTCGACAAGAATTGTCACTTCAATATGTTCATTATCCCGCATGCAAATCACCGAGCCGATAAACGTCATCCACACCATGACGTACACCGCCAGTTCTTCCGACCAAACCAACGGCGAATTGAAAACATACCGCATCACAACTTGCGCCACAACCAACAATAAAATCAATGCCATACACAGGACGGCTACTCCATCCATTAGTTTGTTAATCTTCATTACTTCCATGCTCCTTCAGAACACATTTTCCAGTTCGCGGGGCACAAGCGGATTGCGCTCCGACATCGGCATGCCGCGCCGGAGCACACCCGTGTCTTTTTTTAAAAACGATTAGTTCCGGACTGCATCGATCTTGCCGAACATGTCCTGAGCATCCTTGCCCAATTTTTTGATGTAGATATCCCGCAGTGGTTTGGCCGCTTCGGCAAACGGGGCAATGTTTTTAACTTCATTGAGTTCCATGCCTTTATCTTTGAGGGTTTTGATCAGGTCGGTTTCTTCTTTTTGGGCGATTTCGCGTTCATACGCTTGTGCTTCCTTTGCGGCTTCCATTAGAATCTTTTGATGCTCGGGAGAAAGTTTCTTCCAGGTCTTTTCGCTGATGGACAATACTTGGATAAATAGTTGATGGTTGGTGAGGGACAAATATTTCTGCACTTCATTGAATTTAGCGGAAACAATAACAGACAATGGATTTTCCTGTCCATCTACTACTTTTTGTTGCAGGCCCATGTAAACTTCGCTAAAAGCCATCGGCGTAGGCGCAGCTCCAAGAGCCTTGAAGCCTTCGATGCTGGCTTCAGTCTGTGGCACACGAATCTTCATTCCTTTTATGTCCGCCAACGTGTTAATGGGTTGCTTGTTGTTAGTGATCTGGCGAGAGCCCATATCAAAGTAACAGACAACGCGGAAACCTTTTTCCTGCATTTTCGCGTCAATTTCTTTACCAATGTCACCGTCAAATACGCGGAATTCATGTGCTTTGTCTTTATAAATATAAGGAAGATCAAACACGCCAAGAACCGGGATGTACGAAGCCAGGAATCCGACCGAAGAGGTAGAAATGTCTACCGTCCCCAAGCGCATGCCTTCGGTCCGTTCTTTCATGCTGCCAATTTTAGCGCTATCAAATACCTGAATTTCCAAAGTGCCTTTTGATTTTTCCTTGACAATGTCAGCGAGTTTTTGGGAGCCTTTCGTTTCCGGATGGGATGTAGCGGTTTCCGTGCCCAGTTTCAGGATGACTTTTTGAGGCGCAGCTTTGTCCCCACCGGTGCTTTTGCTACTGCCGCCGCAACCGACCAGCAGCATGGAAATCATAAAAATGGCGACTCCGAGTGCAACAAGGCTCTTTGAGATCTTAGACATAATTCTCCCCCTCACATTTTTTGTACTTATTGATCACGACAAAATTCCGACGTTGTGGTAAATTCCCTCCTCTCCAGCTCGGCGTCTGTTGAAAATTTATAGTTTATTCGGCGGGATTTCGCCCCGCAGTGCGGCCAGTATGTTTGCGATCGCTACGCGTCCCATACCCAGCCTAGTCTCGAATGTTGCGGTACCGAGGTGCGGCGCCATCACAACGTTCGGCAATTCACTCAGTCCAAGAGCTATCGTCGGTTCATTCTCAAAGACATCCAGGCCGGCTCCGCGAATCTCTCCATTTTTCAACGCTTGCACAAGATCGGCTTCGTTCACGACCGGACCGCGGGATGAATTGATCAGGATCGCCGTTTTCTTCATCAGTTTTAGTTCACGTGCGCCGATCAGATGGCGAGTAGCCGGTAGCAGCGGCACATGCAACGTTAGAAAGTCCGCCTGGGTTAACAACGCATCTTTGTCTACATAAGTAGCGCCAGTTTCCGCTTCAAATAAAGCATTGGGCGCCACGTCATTATAGATGATCTTCATGTCGAAAGCCCGCCCTTTCTGGGCAACCTTGCTGCCAATGCGACCGGCTCCGATCACGCCAAGCGTTTTCCCTGACAAACCTGTTCCCAATAAGAGCATCGGATCCAGCCCCTTGAACTTCCCGCTCCTGACATAAGCATCCGCCTCGATAAGCCGCCGCGCGACGGCAAAAATAAGCGCCCAAGCCATCTCAACCGTCGAGTCCGTGACCACATCCGGTGTGTTGGACAACATGACATTATGCCGCGCCGCCGCAGTCAAATCGAAATTATTGTAGCCCACAGCATAGTTGGCAAAAATGCGGCACTGCGGACCGGCCGCTTCCAGCACGTTGTCGTCCACGACGTCCCCGGCCTGGGTCAACACCGCATCCCTTCCGTGAATCTTCTCCATCAACTCCGCTTTCGTCAGCGGACGATTTTCCGGATTGACTTCCACTTCGCAGTGTTGTGCAAGTTCATCTATTACTTCCTGCGGAATCATCCGGGTTATGTACACATTCCATTTTTTCCCCATGGTATCATTCCTCCCGTTTGCACTTCCTATCGGTCGCCCCGTCCGCGGCAGCTTTCCAGGTTATGAACGTGAACATGCTGCCCGATCCGAATGTTTTGCGTAGCACGACCAATGACTTCACCATATTTCATGATGATTTCACCCTGCTTGATGTCGTGAATCGCCAGCTTGTGGCCGACGGGAATCGCTTCATCGGCACGCACGCACACGTTTTCTCCATTGATCTCCATCTCGACTTCCGAACCGGGCGCGATGAGTTCGACCACGGTACAAACATTATCTTTTGCTTTCATTACAATCGCTTGAAGCCTGGCCATTTTTTCAACCACCTCTATTTTGGAATCAAATTCAGTTACATTGTAGGCCCAATACGCCGGATGGCAAAATCATTAAAGCCGAGAATTTCCGCCTTGGCCAACTTTCCTGACGCCACCTCCAGCATTTCGGCAAAAATTCGCCGTCCGACCTGCTCTACGTTTTCTTCACCGGTTATCACTGTTCCGGCATTGATATCAATATTATCGTTCATTCTTTCGAACAACGCGGTATTAGTGGCTACTTTGATTGTAGGCACAATCGGCGAACCGCAGCAAGTTCCGCGACCCGTGGTAAACACCACCAGGTGGCAACCGCCGGCCGCCATCCCTGTTAATTGCTCAATATCCTGCCCTGGGGTGTCCATCCATACGAGTCCCTTTTGCGTCACAGGCGCTGCATACTCGATCACGTCCTGCAACGGCCTGGTGCCCGCCTTGTAAATGCACCCCAGCGATTTTTCCTCAATCGATGACAAACCTCCAGCGATATTCCCGGGCGTAGGCTGACTGCCCCGCATATCAACACCCATTTTATTGGCAGAAGCTTCACAGGCATTGATAACGTCAAAACATTTGCGGGCAACTTGCGGATTCACAGCCCGTGCCGCAATCAAATGCTCGGCGCCGATGATTTCCGTCGTTTCAGCCAAAATCACGCTTCCACCAGCATCGATCAACATATCGCTCGTTACACCGAGCGCTGGATTGGCGGAAATCCCTGAGCAGGCGTCTGAGCCGCCGCATTCGGTCCCAAGAATTAGCTCGGATGCGTCGATCCATTCCCGTTCTCCCGCCGAAGCCGCGCCCACAAATTCACGGGCAATGCTGGCGCCGCTGCCGATTGCTTTCACCGAGCCGCCTTCATCTTGAATGATGATGGTTGCTACTTTTTTATATGAACACTGTTTTTTTATCTCTGCCGCAATGTCCTGAGCTCTGATCGTTTCACATCCAAGACCTATCACAATTACACCGGATACATTCGGATGGGTTCCATGCGCTACAAGTACCCTAGCCGTCAATTCCGCATCTGCGCCAAGCTGAGTACAACCGTGCTGATGCTCAACCCATGTTGTTCCCGCCACTGCTTGAGAAATTCCTCTGGCGACCCGATTGGCGCAGACCACGCTCGGCAAAATCAATACTTGGTTGCGAATTCCCACTTTACCGTCAGGCCGCCGGTACCCCTTGAACTGCATGGACACATCTCCTTCACTATTACAATGATGCAGAGTCGCTATCATTTCGTTAACCGATCCTGAATTACCGGCAACATATCTGGCGCATGAGTCAGCACTACGATCCGAGCCTCCCGGCCTTTGACCGACAACGCAGCAGCCAACGCATCCTGAACGGATGCAAATGGCGTGAATCCAAGCTTTTTAGCATCTTCGGCGCAAATCCCCGACGATACCATGTATACCGACTCGCGTTCCTTCACCTGCGCCCATCCGATCGCCAGCGAAGCCGCCACTTCATCATGTACTTCTTTGTGCGCTACTCTATCCTTCAGCCCCTGCATGGACTCTCCCGTGATCTCCAATATATCGGCATGCGTCACCGAAACTCCTTCATAGCACGGTGTCGCCAAAATAATGATTCCACCCGCCTTGACCGCCAAATCCGCCGGGTAAAGCGCCTTGTGAGCCTGCCAAAATTCGATATCGCACGGGTAAGCGCTGGCCATCACAATATCTGCAACTTCCGGTAATTCCACCGAATAAACTTCTCTGGCCAGTTCCACGCCGACATTAAACGCCTCCACAACATCACCGAAAAAGACGCCGACCACTTCACCATGGCAATTGAGCACAGTGTTCACGATCGTGTGCAGCCCTACGACTTTCGCGATACTGTTGAGTTCTATACGTACGGGATTGTCGCGTATTCCGAGAAACGAACGAGGCTCGCAGGTACTCAGCAAATGTGTTTCAGCCGTAGTCTGTTCGGCGGAAATTCCAGGTTGCACAATCTTGGCCCCACCGGCAAATCCAGGTATATAATGAGGTACGATGCTACCGATACCAATCTTGAAATCAGCCTCGTACGCTTCGTGATTCACTTTAATGTGCGTCCCGTTAGGTGTGGTTCCTAAATCCACCATCAAGTCTGGATCGCGGAAATTATGGTTTTTTACGCTCACCCGACGGACCACTTCTTCCCCGTATTTGGTCAATATCTCTTTATCCGTCATCGGTCGGTGGGTTCCAAGAGCAATGATAACAGTGACCTGCTCATCCCTTACC
>DATMYT010000519.1:0-4695 GCA_035560855.1 Negativicutes bacterium
ATTCTCCAGACGCAAAAAAAATCCTATCGCCGAAAATTCATATAGAAAAATCGCAATTGACGTTGAAAAAAAAATGTGTTACCATAAGTAACGTGTTAATACTTTAAATCGCTAAAGTAAATTCGTGCAATACAGGAGGAATTAATGTGACTTCTCCCGACAAAGATATGCTGACGATTGCATTACCCAAGGGAAAACTATTTCAACCTTCGGCGGACATGCTGGCCCGCTTCGGGTATACTGCGGAAGGTCTTTCGGAAAACTCCCGCAAGTTGGTGATTGTCAATGAAGCAAAAAAAATTCAATTTGTCATAACAAAGCCGATGGATTTGCCGACGTATGTTGAATATGGCGCCGCGGATATTGGCATTATTGGCAAGGACGTTTTACTGGAAGAATCAAAAAACGTCTATGAATTGCTGGATCTTAGGTTTGGACTGTGCCGGCTGATGCTGGCGGTGCCGGAAGCCTTGCAACGGGAAAAATTGAGCGATTATGCCCATCTGCGGGTGGCGACAAAATATCCGCGCGTAGCGGAACAGTTTTTTCTCGATAACGGCATTCAAATGGAAATCATCAAGCTGAACGGGTCGATTGAGCTTGCGCCGATGGTTGGGTTGGCTGAGATGATAGTGGATATTGTCGAAACAGGGCGAACATTGAAAGAAAATCGTTTGATTGAAGTGGCAAATATTCATCGGGCTACTGCCCGGTTTATTGCCAATAGAGTCAGCTTCAAAATGAAGTTTGACCGTATTCATACGATGGTGGAAGAACTCAGGACACTACTGAAAGGGGAAGAGAACGGATGAAACGAATCGATCTGCGCGGTGCAGCCGAAACGGATATTCTGAAGCTATTGACCAAGCCTTCCTTTGATGAAGTCGTTATCAGCGAAAAAGTCAGGGAGCGGACCCGGCGCACTTTTGGCGAAGATCTGTCGCCTACCCAACTGGTGGATAAAATTGTCCGGGATGTTCGTAGCCAAGGCGATGCAGCAGTGCTGGACTATACAGCGAAAATTGACGGAGTGCAGCTGACGGCGGTGGGGATGGAAGTTGCCACAACTGAAAAAGCCCAAGCGATGGACAGCCTTAACCCTGCATTGCTTGCGACTTTAAAAACAGCAGCGGAGAATATCCGTCAGTTTCATCAGGAACAAAAAGAAAATGATCGTCCATGGACGAGTCCTCGTGGTAAAAAATCCTGGGTCGGACAAAGGCGCACGCCGATGGATCGAGCCGGTATTTATGTTCCTGGAGGGACGGCGGCATACCCTTCTTCTGTATTAATGACGGCAATCCCAGCCATAGTGGCTGGAGTGAAAGAGGTCGTGATGATGGTTCCTCCGTCGCCTGACGGATCGGTTAATCCATTGGTACTGGCGGCGGCGGAAGTGGCCGGAGTGAAACGGATTTTCCGGATCGGCGGCGCGCAGGCTATCGCCGCGTTGGCCTTTGGCACGGAGACGATACCCAAAGTGGATAAAATTGTTGGGCCGGGAAACTTGTTTGTGACGCTGGCGAAAAAAGCAGTGTATGGATATTGCGATATTGATATGCTGGCCGGACCAAGCGAGATCATGATTGTTGCCGACGACGGGGCTAATGCTGCGTACGTTGCCGCGGACATGTTGAGCCAGGCGGAGCACGATGAACTGGCGTCCAGTATTTTGGTGACGGACAGTGTGAATTTGGCTGACCAGGTGGAAGCCGAATTGAAGATTCAGCTCATGGAGTTGCCACGGGCGGCTACGGCGCAGATGGCGCTTGATAAGCAAGGGATGATACTACTCGTGCGGAATCTGGAACAAGCGGTGCAATGTGTCAACGCGGCAGCGCCGGAGCATCTGGAAATTCTGACGGAGTCCCCAGAATCGTTGTTGCCCTCAGTTCGCCACGCCGGTGCGGTTTTTTTGGGAGCGTTTTCACCGGAGCCGCTCGGCGATTATTTCGCTGGCCCGAGCCATGTGCTGCCGACAGGCGGTACGGCCCGATACGCTTCTGTATTGAACGTTGATACCTTTATGAAAACAACAAGCGTGATTGCTTACGCAGCAATAGATTTGGAACCAGTCGCCGCTGATATTATTCGACTGGCGGAAGCTGAGGGATTGTCCGCTCATGCGCAGGCAATCGCTTTGAGGAGGACGCGGAATGTTTAGAACTGGAATGGAAAACTTGCCAATTTATAAGTTGGGGGAGGAACCCCAATGGCTCTATAAACTTGATGCAAATGAACGCCCCGGTAAACTGCCGAATGCCGTTACTCTGGAAATCGGGCGGCGGTTGCGGGCTATCGCAACAAACCGCTATCCAGATATGGGCGCCGCCGCTTTGCGGACGCTGCTGGCGGAATCCTATCAACTTTCAGTGGAGCAGGTGACGGTAGGAAATGGCTCAAGCGAACTGATTGCGGCGGTTTGCGCTGCTTTTGGCGGAGCAGGACGGTCTATTGCCTATCAATGGCCTTCCTTTTCCATGTATCCGATCTATGCGGCAATGGCCGATTCACCGACAGTGGCGGTTCCACTCGACGCTAACTTTCAATTATCTGTGCAAGAGGTTTTGCAGACATTAAAAAGCGCTGATGCTAAACTGGTGATTTTGTGTAATCCGAACAATCCGACCGGCATCGTGATTCCCGCAGGTGAGCTGCGAGCTATTGTTTCACAGGCAGCTTGTCCGGTTTTGGTGGACGAAGCCTACATGGAGTATTATGGGGAATCTTGTGTTTCATGGTTGGCGGAGTTCCCCAATCTGATGGTGGCACGGACTTTTTCCAAAGCATACGGACTGGCTGCGGCTCGTGTCGGGTACTTGCTGGCATCGCCGGAAATCAGCGCGGCGGTTGGCAAACGGCTGTTACCGTATCACACGAATGCCTGCTCCCTGGCGATGGCAGAAGTTTGTTTTTCCAACAGGGACAAGGTGATGATAGAGGTGAGGCGAGCCATTCAGCGCAGAAATTTGATGTTCGCTCGTCTCTCAAAGCTTCGGGCCGTGCAGGTTTTTCCTTCGGCGACCAACTTTCTGATGGTGAAGGTGGAGGACCCCGACAGGTTGCATAGAATATTTATTGGTAAGAGCATCGGGGTGCGGAATTTTTCGCATGTTCCTGAATTGAAGGGGTGCCTGCGAATTACCGTTGGCAATCCGACCGATAACACAAGCGTATATGAGTGTATCAAGGCTTATGATGAATCACAGCCAAGAGAGGGGACACAGAAGCGTGGATAAAACGATTTCAGTTTTGCCAAGAAAAGCAACCCTTGATCGTCAGACGAAGGAAACCGCCGTGAAAATTTCGTTGACGATTGACGGAACTGGCGAGTCTCAGATTGATACCGGTATTGGCTTTTTTGATCACATGCTGACGTTGTTTGCCAAGCATGGCTTGTTCTCTCTGGAGGTCAAGGCAATCGGCGATCTGAATGTTGATGGCCATCACACGGTGGAAGATGTCGGCATTGTGCTCGGACAGGTGCTGGGCAAAGCGGCTGGGGACAAGACCGGAATCAAACGCTACGGACAGTTTTATATCCCGATGGATGAAGCGCTGGTGCTGGTGGTCGTGGATTTTAGCGGCCGTCCGTATCTGGCGTTTGAGGCGGAATTGGGCCAGGGCCGCATAGGAGAATTTGACGTGGAAATGGTAGAGGAATTCCTGCGGGCTTTGGCGGTGAATGCGGGACTAACACTGCATGTACGGATGCTGGCAGGGAAGAATCGTCACCATATTGTCGAAGCGATATTTAAAGCACTAGGGAGGGCCCTGGCGGCGTCCTTGGAAAAAGACGCACGGGTTCAGGGCGTTCCATCAAGCAAAGGCTCATTGTAAGGGGTTGGAGCAATGAAAAAAATCGCAATTATTGATTACGGCATGGGCAATCTGCATAGCGCTGCCAAAGCCTTTGAAAAGATTGGCGCAAATGTGCTTGTAACGCGTGACCCGGAGGAAGTGCGACAGGCGGATCAGGTTGTTTTACCCGGCGTCGGTGCGTTTGGCGATTGCATGAATAATCTCAATGAACGGGGACTGGCTCCGGTGATTCACGAAGTTATCGCCGCAGGCAAACCGTTTCTGGGCATCTGCGTAGGATTACAGCTGTTGTTCGAAGGCAGCGAGGAAGACCCGGGCGTGCCGGGGCTGGGTGTTTTTCAAGGCATGATACGAAAAATCATTGCTCCGGGCCTAAAGATTCCCCACATGGGATGGAACAATTTGTCCTATCAGACGAAGAGCCCTTTGTTTTGCGGACTGCCGACGCCAGCTTTCGTCTATTTTGTCCATAGCTTTCATGCCGTTCCAACAGATGCGGGGATTGTTACCGCGGTGACCGATTATGGCGGGCCGGTGACGGCGGCAGTGGGACGGGGGTTGGTGCAGGCAGTGCAATTTCATCCGGAAAAATCCAGCGATGCGGGGCTGAAAATTTTGGCGAATTTCAAGGAGATGTCAGCATGATCATATTTCCGGCAATTGATATACGGGGCGGCAAGTGTGTCCGCTTGGAAGAGGGCCGGTTTGACAAGGAAACTATTTTTGCCGAGAACCCGGTTGAGGCGGCGCGCCGTTGGGTGGAAGCGGGGACTGACTGGCTGCATATCGTGGATCTGGATGGCGCTCGTGCGGGGAAACCGGTGAATTTGGCGGTAGTCAGCGAAATTGCAAAAACATTTAACGTAAAGGTTC
>DATMYT010000520.1:0-2249 GCA_035560855.1 Negativicutes bacterium
ATATAATTGGCCACTTGCACTTGAACATTTGTCGCATTACCATTGTTTTTTCCTGCTTGAGAAGTAGTATTTGCCAATTTTTGCGTTATCGGTTTCCAGGCATATACCCCACTTTGCTCTTGCGGAGCTTGGATCGTAAGAAAATGGGTAACATTGGTCCCGTTTGTCATGGCAGTCTGCCAGCCATAATTGTTGGTTCCATCACCGAAACTCAGGGCAGTCGCCGGATTCCCCCCACTATTGAACCCTGACGATGAAGTCGCGTAAAAATCGAGGGCTACTGTATTGGAGCCAGTGCCTGACTGGCTATTGAAAACAAACTGCACCGGATTGGAAACATAAGTGTTTTTGGGCGAGCTGATCTCGTTATCCAGCGGCCAGACGGTTAGCAATGAGGCCAGATTCAGATGAATGGAATGATAGCCGAAGGCGGCATTGCTTTTGGCCGAGGGACTCCAGTTTTTCCCGTTAATCCCTGGAAGATAGCCGGCTGCCCAACCTACTGCATTCGGTTGTGTCATATCAATCGCCCCCTTAAGCAACGGTGTATTGGGGGGTTGGTTCATGCCGTTGGAAATATCCCAGGGCGTCATGTTGATAATATCCAGGGTTCCCAATGTATTGGCTGTGGGAGATGGCCACCCCTGACTTTTATAGGCGGCGCTTTGATTGTAGGCGATCACGCTGGCGTAGGGCGCAACTGCAGAAGCTGTGCCACCAATCGCAGACAGGAATAGCAGCAGAGTGAAGAATACAATCGTTCTTTTCAACATCGACATTTCCTCGCTTTATCATTTATTTTCCGTTTCAATGCACTGTATTGATTATCGGGCTAGTTTGGCGAGGTATGGCGCGATCGCCGGCAGCTCTTTACTATGACTTTCAAAAATAGCTTTTAATTCGCTATGAATGTTGTTCATCGCGTTGGGATTACTTTTTGCCTGTTTATAGGCGCCGCGCACGCCAAACAGTTCGACAATTTTCTGCGCATCCTGCGGATGATTTTTGGCAATGGCAGTTAGAATGGCGAGAATTTTGGTCGAATCTTGGGCTTCTTCCTTCGTGGGAACATATTTCGCCGTGGTTGAGGCGGACGAAGTATGTTTGTTTTCCCAGTTGATGTATTGCTGAACCTGGTTTGATGCATAAACACCTTCGTTGACCACTGCCACGATCAGCGTATCCGCCGAACCGTGTTCAAACGCCTGTGTATTGGAGGGATATTGCCGCCAGGTGGTGATCAGCACGGTATTCTGCTGCTCCAGCGGCAGGCTTGTGGAAGCTGCATTAGCCGGTTGCACCTGATACGTCAAGGAATCCGGATAGGGCTGCTCCGCCTGAGGTACAGGCGCTAGCTGGAATATAGCCGGCGTGGTGGTGCTGGTCACCGATCCGGTTGCCGAGACAAATACTCCCGCATTCGTTGCCGGATATTTAAGATTCGAATCGGGTTTGCTGTCCGACATTCCGCTGATCATACCTGGAATGCCGGTGGCGATCGCCAAAAGGGCGACAGGATCATCAAAAGCGATGAGTGTCGAAACGTCTACCACAACATTGAGGATCGTATTCAGCGTATCCAGCCAGGAAGATTGTTGCGGCGCAACATAGCCGCTGGTACCGCGGCCCAGGCTGTTGATGTTGATTTTATAAGTGGCTGATGTTTGTCCATTTGTGATTAAACTCATATTAATCGTGCTGGTGGATGGAGCAGTTGCGCTTTGCGAATAGGCATCGCCGTAGTAACCGGGTTTTGTGGTCTTGCTTGCATCCCCATCAGGAAAACCGCCAAGTGTAGTAAAGCCACTACCCGCCGCAGCTCCCTGATTATTCAAATTGCTCATGGCCACCCATTGCGTAAAACTATAATTGGTACCGTTTGTATTGAGGGTCCAGGCAGGAAACAGCGTAAACAGATTCATATAACTGTTGTTTTTATTCCAGGTCACGGTATCAATCGGAGTGACGGTTCCTTTGATCGTGGCCGGTTGGGCCAGCGGCGCAACTTGGGTTACGACCGGCATTAAGGACGAAGGCGAAGGCGGAGTTGAACTAGGCATAATATTGGCGATCTGTGACGTCACCCCACTGCTATTGGGATAATAGACACCCGACCATCCCGCCGCAATCGGAAATCCTTGACTTTGGTAGGTGGACCCCTGATCGTTGGAAATCGTTAAGTTAATCGGCGACTGGGTCAAATTGAGCACGACCGTCGGCAGGACTCCATAGGTCTGCAACTGCATGGC
>DATMYT010000521.1:0-3287 GCA_035560855.1 Negativicutes bacterium
CATTTTATCTGCATTACTGTTATTGTCATTTACAGGCTGCGGCAATACCACGGTTTCAGATGAACTATCGTCCCAAACAACTGCTTCGGGCGCGATAACTCTCTCTTCTTCTGAGACGGAAGAAACAAGAACTATTACCGATTTGGGCGGAAATACTGTAACACTGCCGCCAGCTAAGAAAATCAAGCGCGTGGTCATCATTTCACCGCCCACGACCTCCGTTCTGCTGGGGGTCATTCCCGATACCGAAATGATTGTAGGTATTAACGGGCGGGCTTTTACTACTGCGAATACTGAAATCGTGGAAAAACTGTTTCCGAATTGGGGCAGTGTAAAAACCGATTTTGTGAGCGAGGGCTTTGTATCGAACACCGAGGAACTTTTAAAGCTTGAACCGGATATTGTGTTTTACTACGGCGAATCGCAAAAACCGGGCATTAAGAATCTTGGAATACCCACTGTGGACTTTATGATAAAAGGTGAAAACAATCCTGAAATCGTGACGATCTCATGGGATAACCTGATGCGCCAAATATTTGATAAGGAGGGTTCGACGACCCTAGAGAAGGAATGGAAAGCTTCCAACCAAAAGGGTCAGGAGGTTTTGAGTACATATAAAGGAGAAAGGAAAAGTGCGCTTTTCCTTTTCAGCAATATGGGCGGCATTATCACGGTTTATGGCAGCGGAACCTACGCGGATACATGGTTTGAAAAAAGCGGGCTTATTAACGCGGCTGCGGACGTGAAGGGGCAGGCCGAGGTCAGCATGGAACAGCTTTATGAGTGGAACCCTGATTTTATTTACGTCTTTATCGGAAGTCCCGCATCTGCAATGCTCCAAAACAAGATGCAAGGACAGGACTGGTCGCTGCTGTCTGCTTATCAAAATAAAGCTATTATCGATATACCTCAGGCTATCTACTCATGGGGCGCTCCGTGCGCTGATGCTCCGCTTATGCCGTTGTGGATGATTTCCAAAAGTTATCCCGAGCTTTTAAGCAAAAATGATTTTTCGGAGCTGTTTTCAAAGTATTACGAAAGGATGTATGGTATTGAGCTTGGGAGCGATCTGATTGCAACTGTTCTCAGCCCACGCACCCCACAGAAATGAAAATGAACCATGACAGCATAGAACTAAAAACAACTAAAACTTTGGTAAGGAAAATGGCTGTGCTTGGGGGACTGCTGATAATTTTAATGATGGTATCGCTCTTATGGGGGCGTTATTATATCAGCTCCGGCCAGCTTTGGAGAATTTTTCAATCACAATTCTTTGGTATGCCGCATTCTGGGCTTGAGGTTGCGGAGCATGTTGTATTTCAGGTGCGGCTGCCGCGCATCCTCATAGCCACGTTGGTGGGCGCAGGCCTTTCCGTAGCCGGGGCGTCCCTACAGGGACTTTTTCAAAACCCCCTTGTCAGCCCCGATATTCTTGGCGTATGCTCTGGTTCCGGCTTCGGTGCCGCACTGGGTATACTTTTGACATCGGGAACAAGCATTTTAACTACGGGTCTGTCTTTTGCCTGTGGCCTTATCAGCGTAGGACTGACGCTTTCCATGGTGAGGAGGAAGGGACAGGTGCAAACTATATCCTATATCCTTTCCGGAATCATTGTCACGTCGGTGTTTTCGGCTTTGACCGCGCTGATCAAATATGTCGCGGACGTAAACGATATTCTTCCGGCCATCACCTTCTGGCTGATGGGTAGCTTTGCAAATACGGAATTTCAGGAATTGACCATGATTCTCCTGCCCGTACTTGCGGGAATCGTGGGGCTTCTGCTCCTGCGATGGAAGATTAACATCTTATCGCTTGGCGACGAGGAAGCCTTTTCTTTAGGCGTCAACCCGCAGGCAACACGGATTGCCGTTATTCTGCTTTCCACCGTTATTACTGCCGCGTGCGTCACGGTATCAGGGATTATCGGCTGGGTCGGGCTGATTATCCCTCACATTTGCCGTCGCATGGTGGGCGTTAACCACTCCGGACTTCTTCCCGCATCCTGCCTGCTGGGTGCAGGCTTTATGGTGGTGGTCGATTGTGTGGCCCGCAATCTGACCGCCGCTGAAATTCCGATTGGCATTCTGACGGCATTGGTGGGTGCACCTTTCTTCGCGCTCATTTACAGCCGTATGAAAGGAGAGGTGTGATGCTGCAAGTTGAAAACGCGAGTTATTCCTATGAAAAGAAAAATCCTATTCTACAAAGTGTTACTTTTTCCCTCAAAGAAGGTGATGTCCTTGCCGTTATGGGGCCGAATGGCGTTGGGAAGACGACACTGCTTAAATGCCTTATGGGCATTCTAAAATGGCAGTCGGGCCGCAGCCTGATTGACGGAAAAGATAGCGGCCTGGAACGCAGTAAAATCGGTTATGTTCCGCAGGCACGCCGTGTTTCTTTTCCCTATTCCGTTCGTGACATGGTGGTATTCGGCAGGGCGAAATATTTGTCCTTATTCGCGTCGCCCGGCGCGGCGGATTATGCTGCTGCTGACGCCGCTTTGGAAGAAGTGGGCATTTCGCATCTGTGCGATCAGTCTGTCAGCTGGTTGAGCGGAGGCCAACTCCAGCTTGTACTGATTGCGCGTGCTTTAGCTGGTCAGCCGCGTCTTCTGATCTTGGATGAACCGGAAGCCCATCTGGATTTTTGTAATCAATTTACAATACTTCAAATCATTGAGCGACTGGCAAAAGAAAAAGGGATTGCCTGTGTTATGAACACGCATTATCCCAATCATGCGGTTCGGGTGGCCAACTATGTTTTGCTTCTAAAAGGCGAGAAATACCTGTTTGGACCTTCCCATGACGCTCTTTCCAGAGAGAACATGAGAGATTATTTCGGTGTGGATTCCGCTCTGACCAGTGTTTCCGTCTATGGCAGGGAAATGGAGCTGTTTGTCTTGCTTGACAACTAGGGAATGTAATATTTTCCTCAAAAAAATTAGCCAACCCGAGGCAACTGATGCTGAGAAGTCTGCCTTCTTTACCACCAATCGCAAGGAACAGGGACTTGTATACAGTGAAACCCAAACAAGTTATATACAATTCCATTTGCCCGCAGTGTTCTTGCTCAGAGGTTAATGAACGCAGTGTATTCATACTATTCTGCCAGATGCTTGATCCCTGAAGCGGCTGAACTGCAATTTGTTCATCCACATTGAGCGATGAGGTGAGCAGCCCTTTATGATGAGGAATAGTATGCAGGGAACAGCCCTCCAAATTTTTTGAATTTGGAGGGCTGTAGTATTTTTGCCACAGGTAAAGTCCTGCTAGGCATTTTTTATTTC
>DATMYT010000522.1:0-2834 GCA_035560855.1 Negativicutes bacterium
CCGGCATCCTGCAGGTCAAACATCAGGACGTCGATCCTGTTCAGGAGAGCGGCATCGGGTTTTCTGGAAGCACCGTAAAGAGAATAGACCTTGAGTTTGCCGGCGATAGAGCTGTTGCCGACCTTTTTGCCCGCTTCGCGATCCAGGGAAAAACCGTGTTCCGGAGCCATAAGGAACTTCAGGTCGACTCCACGGCTCTGCAACACTCGATAACCCGGCTCGCCGGAGCTGGAGATCGCAGCCGCATTGGTGATCAGTCCGACCCTTTTGCCTTTAAGCTCACACCGTCCTGCATCGATCTGGTCGAGGCCATATCGGAACTCCTCTGCATGGAGACGACAGAACGGCATAAATATCAAAAGCAGAATAGTGAGCATCACTCGCTTCATACATAACACCCAACTCATAGTGTAACATATCATTACGTTACTCGACGACAGCACAGCCATTAATAACAAACAATGCAGAATATGTGCTTGATTAATGATCCACCTTGGCTTTTGTGAGATTTTCGATCACTGTCAGCCATTCATTAAACAGAGTACACTGCTCCCGCATTTTCTCCAAACCGATAGCCTGGGCTATCCCAATGCCTGTCGATGTCTTTCTGAATCGATCAGAAAGTCCTTTAAGTCTTTTCGATGGTGCCGTTACAGGCGAATCATTGATGTTCTCCGGCTCACCACAGGCCGTAATGATCTGTTCTACGTCAGAGATATTGACACACAGATTCTCAGCCAGCACAGACGGGTCACTGAATAATAAAGTCTCGAATTCATGCATCGCGACATATGGGATGAACCGATGATCTGCACCATAAGGTCCAAAAAGTCTTTCTACATCCTCTTTTGTTGAACGATTGATCATCGCTGCCTTTTGAGCAGGTGTTATCTGCAGTCTGGCCTCTGCAAGTCCAGGCCAATCCGGGCCGATGCCATAATAATCGACAAACAACGTCACGTAAGTATTCGTGCGCTGCTTCAGATGCAGTTCGATATCTTTTTTTACCCTGGCGAATCTAACGTCACCGCCTTTTTGACCCGGTTTAGAAATGATGATCGGAGTCAGGAAAACACCTCGTTCAGCGAGTTGAAGCAACAGCATACTCTCAACAAAGATTTTTTCGGTCTGTCCTTCGACCAGCACTATAACTTCAGTGTAATCACTCATAGACCGGGCCTCCGGGAATTACATTCTTACTCCAGAGCTCACCGACCGAATAATTCTCAAGCCATACGTTGTAATCCGCTGCCTGTAAACGTTCAAAAGTCGAGGCTCCATCTTGGCGCCTCACAACGATGACGTCTTCAACTCCGAAATTATCGATTAGCGCCGGCGACTGTGTAGCAATAATCAACTGGGTTCGAGTCGACGCGTATTGCATAAGTTCGGCAAGAATTGAAATAGCCGATGGATGCAACCCCAATTCTGGTTCATCTATAATGATCGTCGATGGAGGATCCGGCTGAAGCAGCGCTGTTACAAGGCAAATGAAACGGATGGAGCCATCTGAAAGTTGATAAGGCTGCATCGGATAATCGGAACCTCGTTGCTGCCATGAAAGATTTACCATCTGCTTCGGACCATACTCTGTAACATCGAGAAGAAAATCATCAAAAAAAGGCATAACCAACCGAACAGCGTCACGAATTTCTCGATATGCCTCTTCACATTCGTTCCGTAACCTCAAAAGGAAAGGGGCGATATTCGACGCATTGAAACGCAATACCCGGTTATCCTGGATGATCTCTGAATGCCGCATTGGTGCAGTTTCACCAGTATCATGGAAATGATAGATCTGCCACGATACGATTGCCTCATAAACCGGTTTGCTGTACTGACTGTCACCAATTGGATTTTTTGCCTCCCTGACCATACGTGACTGGCCATCAGGACTGTCGCCAAGACTCCACCACCCTGAAGACCCTCGATCATAATAGCGAGCTTCATCGGCCAAAAAACAATCCTCCATTGGCCCTGGTTTTATAGTAAACCGATAGCCTCGAAGCCCAAAATGTGTTTCAAACTCCATTTGGGAAGTCACCTTGCGACCATTAAAAAGAAAATCGCTGATACCGCCACCGGAACGGATGAAGTCATTGAGTTTGCCATCGATGAGTGCGTGAAGCATCCGAAAAAAGGATATCAGATTGCTTTTTCCCGAGCCGTTCGCCCCAATGAACACATTAAGGCTCTTCAACTCGAAATTCTCAAGGTTTCGAATTGATTTAAAGCCCCGGATAGTCAGATGGTCCAGTGGTTTTTTCCTGTTTCTCATTGCATTATAACCTCTTAACCCACTTTTGAATCCTGATGCTGCGTATCTATAATCCAGATTAGAATAGTCAAGTCTAAACACTCATCGAGTTTCATTAAAAAAAAATTTGCGCAATTGATAAGGCAAGGCATGGATTGTCAAGGCTTTTTTTATGGATTCTAGCTGACGAAGTTCGTTCAGGCCATCTCGTAAAATCCGCACCATGCCCATTAAACTTGCAACAAATTGGAAATACTATGCAAACAATATAGAAGGGTACCAGAAATTCAGCAAAAGGATATTGAACAGTCCTGCAGCAAATACTGATCATGAATCTGACCTAAATAATGGCACAACAAAATTTATAAGCTCAGCATACTGATCTTAACTTTGGCTGGATTATGAGAAGGAGTTAAGAAGGAAAATGCGATTGGGCAAAAAAAAGACCGCACAACATGGCGCGGTCTTTTCAATGGTGGTGGGGACAGGACTTGAACCTGCAACCTTCGGGTTATGAGCCCGACGAGCTACCAATTGCTCCACCCCACGATGTTAGTGACCTAAAGTATCACAATTT
>DATMYT010000523.1:0-2777 GCA_035560855.1 Negativicutes bacterium
GTATTACATTTTTATCATCAAAGCCAACACTTTTCGCGCGCAGCAGGAGAAAAGCATTTGAGGAATTCCCGAGTGTAAACATAAAAGCAACTAAGAGATACAGCTTGAGTTGGCCATCCAACTTTTTCATATTTTGCCAAAACGGTTCTCGCTTATTCATGGTGCAATGTGTGCGTTTTTCTTTCACAAAAAAGAACATAAACAATCCCAAAATAGCCGGAATGATAGAAATGGTGAACAGCTCTTTGTACGCAATGTTTTTTCCTGAGTTTTCAAGCAGAAGGAAACTCAGGAAAATACCAATGGCCGAACCAGCCATATCCAGCGCTTTGTGAATACCAAATGCCTTCCCCAAATTGTTTTCGTCAGCGCTATCACATACCATAACGTCTCTGGGAGCGGTTCGGATACCTTTTCCAACCCGGTCAATGACTCGTGCACCTAAAACGCCGCCCCACGAACCGGCCAAGATGAGCGCGACCTTATAAACTAGTCCAGCGGCATAACCAACGAAAGCAATCGGTTTTTTCTTGCCCCATTTATCCGTGATATAGCCGCTGAATACTTTCAGTAGACTCGCAAGACTCTCGGCAATACCTTCGATAAGGCCGATCAGAATCGGTGTCGCGCCAAACGTGGAGGTCAGATAGAGCGGAATGATGGGATAAACCATCTCCGCGCTAATATCTGAGAAGAAGCTTACAAGTCCCAACAGAATAACGTTCCACATACTTATTCTCCTAGCATGCTTTACCCGCTACGCGGATTAAGCCAAATTGCTTTTACAACCAGAAACAAAATCAACAACCAAATCGCCGCTATGGGCAATGCATAATACCATTTTTTCGGCTTCCCACTTTGCCATAACCCCTCGGAATCAGTTCGGCATTGCTCAAATATCTCTTTTGGAATTAGCTTGATCGTCAATGCCACTAGCGCGGGTAGAATGATTAAGTCATCGATATAACCGAGTACCGGAATAAAATCCGGGATGAGATCGATGGGGGATAAAGCATAGATGATGGTGACTCCCGCACATATTTTTGCAGACACTGGGGTTTCTTTTTTCTTTAGCGCGAGGAACACCGCTGGCAGATCCGTTTTCAGTTCTCTTGCTCTCTCTTTCAGGTTCATAAGCCCTGCTTTCATCAATGAGATTCCTCGTCACTTTGCTGATAAACCTCCGCGCTGAAAGATTCTAACCGCGCGCGGCACTGTCGCAATTTTTCGTCAGCGGAGGGATGCAAGGATGCACCATAAAAATCCCGTTCCGTGATTTTTTGATACCATCTGGTCAGCTTTTGCAACTCATCCTCATTTTCCTCAAGCTCGGCGAATGTGAATTTTCCGAGTAACGATTCTTTTTCTAGTTCACGGAATAGTTCTTCGCATTGTTCCAGAAGTTCACCGTACTCCTCGTCCCGTGCTTGATTGAATGCGGCAATAATGCGTGCAGAAGTACCTTCATCCTGCGGAATCATCCGCATAATATAGCACTTGCCATTATTTTGAACGATTTCATGAGAGATTTTTTGTAGGTTAACTTCATTTTCTTCGTTTGTAGGCAAAAACCAAACAGACTGTCCTAATATGACCGCGCCACTTTTTTTCAGTTTTCTCCACACGTTTACCCGAGCCCGCGAAGGTTCTTTGGGTAAAGTGTAATTGATTGTCAACCATTCTTGATGGTCCATGAAATACCTCGAAAATTAGAAATGTAACACTGGTTACATTTTACAATGAAGAACATCGTTTGTCAAGAATTGACCCCAGTAGAAAATAATCCATACTTAACTGTTTCATATCTCGCTGTCACTTGTTGCAAACAACATGAACAAAAGTGAATCGAGTATTGCATGAGAACAGATTTTTGTATTCTTAGTTGGATCAGTCAACAAATCACGACATTAGTAACATACTAAAAATGCTGGCGAAAGGAGCAATAAAAAGCATACTATCTAGACGATCCAACATACCCCCATGCGGTCCCCGGACTTTTCCGAAGTCCTTTATACCAAACCAGCGTTTTAAATAGGATGCGGACAGATCGCCAATTTGCGAAAACAAAGAGAACAAAGCTCCCCAAGCGATGTAAAGAAAATGATTCAATTGTATGCCAAATGACGACTGAAAATACGATCCAAAGATATAAGTGAACAATATTCCAAAGACGAGTCCGCTGAGCGCACCTTCCACCGTTTTATGGGGACTTATACTTTCTATCAGCTTATGCCGCCCTAGTGCGGATCCGCCAAGATACGCAAAAGTGTCCATAACGATGGCACAACCAAATGCCAGAATAAGCAGGAATCGGGAAATCTGAATGTTCGGTATGGACAGGATATCGTAAACAGACGCAAACAACATTCCTGGGTAGAGCATGGTAAATATAGTATAAAGCCCGTCTGTGACTTTGCGCTGGCAGATCATAAGCGCTATAAAGACAAGCAATAGGATTATCGCTAGAAGGCTGCTTACTGCGGATTGACCGTCTAGAAATTTATATGCAAGGAAAAGGGAGACAGAAAATCCATAACTGAGACTGCGGAGAGGTGCCGCGATCGTTGCAATCGCACCTAGGAGCTCGTGAACACAAATAGTATGAACAACAAACACAGTTATCTTTGCATACAGACCATGAAAAAAGATAACGGATGCCAGTAGCAGCAGAGCGGGTATGGCAACGAGAGACCTTTTTAACAGATCAGAGTAAGACTTTTGAGTGGGACCGATTGTGGTGTGATCCGTGGTTGCTGAGATCCACATAGTATCCTATG
>DATMYT010000524.1:0-3420 GCA_035560855.1 Negativicutes bacterium
GTATAAGTACGCGGATTATCTGAAGGTTCCCGGAGTTCTGACCTTTGAGGAGAAAGAGAAATTCCCCCATTATATACATCGATTGGCATATGACAAAACATTCTATGAAACTTATGTCGAAAAGCAACAGCAATGCATGCGCGATTGGGGAAATCTCGATGGATGCGCCGGAGAAAGGCTTTTGCATTTATTTGCTTCAATGACAGGCAAAGTGAGTTCCGGGAATACAAGCGGCATGATCGGGAGGCAACTATGACCAGACCAATTGAAAGATGCAGAATTTGCGGCAATACGCAACTCATGTCCATTATCAACCTAGGTCAGCAATATCTCACAGGCATTTTCCCGCAAACCAAGGAAAGAAAGGTTTCTTCCGGCCCGTTGGAACTGGTGAAATGTATGGCATCCTCGGCAGGAGATTGTTGCGGCCTGGTCCAACTGCGGCATTCCTGTGACCTTTCGGAAATGTACGGCTATGATTATGGCTATCGTTCCGGACTCAATCAGTCGATGGTTCAACATTTGCACCGCAAAGTGCAAAAAATTGAACAGATGGTAGACCTTGCTCCCGGCGACCTGGTTGTCGATATCGGCAGCAACGACAGCACCTTGCTGCAGGGATACTCAAAAGACGATATTAAATTAGTAGGTATTGACCCTACAGGGGTGAAATTCGGCGAATACTATCCTCCCTATATTCGACTTATCCCCGACTTTTTTTCTGCCGATGTAGTTAAGGAGAATTTCGGCCGGCAAAAAGCGAAAGTGGTTACTTCAATATCAATGTTCTACGACCTTGAGTCGCCCCAGGATTTCATGCAGGATGTGCACGATATCCTGGCCGACGACGGTCTCTGGGTATTTGAACAAAGCTACATGCCGGCAATGCTGCAGGCGACCTCCTATGACACAATCTGTCATGAACATCTCGAATATTACTCTCTCAGGCAGATAAAATGGATGACGGATAAAGTGGGGCTCAAAATAATCGACATAGAATTCAACGATATCAATGGTGGTAGTTTCTCGGTAACTGCCGCAAAATCGGGAGCGCCCTACGAGGAGAATAAGCCCCTTATCGACAGAGTTTTACTGCAGGAAGAACAAAGCGGGTTATCGCGGACCGAAATATACGACGAATTCCGTGAAAAGGTGTACTTGCACCGCCAAGAACTGGTGCAGTTCATAAATGACGTGAACCGTACCGGCAAGACTATTGCCGGGTACGGTGCGTCGACCAAGGGAAACGTTGTTCTTCAGTACTGTGGATTATCCGCGGCAGATATCCCTTTCATTGCCGAAGTAAACCAAGACAAATTTGGCTGCTATACTCCTGGGACGGTGATACCCATAATCGCGGAGCAGGAAGCCCGGGCGCTCGCTCCTGATTACTTTCTTGTTCTACCGTGGCATTTCCGCACGAACATCATTCGGCGAGAAAAAGCCTTTATGGCTTCCGGTGGCAAATTGTGTTTTCCTTTGCCTCATCTGGAGATTGTTACCGCTGACGGCAGCCAGCGCTTTCCATTCCGCAAAACCGGGGCTGTCGCCAAATGAAGAGGATTATTATAGTTGGCTGTAATGGACAGGACGGGACGATTCTGTACGATCAGCTAACTAACAAGGGACATGCCGTTATAGGCATTGGTCGGGAATTAGTTAAGACCACAGGCAGCGCACCCATTGTCTCAACCACTATCGACATCGGAAATAGCCCGCAGATATCCTCGCTAGTTGCCGAATTTCAGCCTCATGAGATATATTATCTAGCCGCTTTTCACCATTCCGCGGAAGATCAAGTCATCGATGAAGGAGAACTCTTTCTCAAGAGCTCCCAGATAAACGTTAATTATCTTATTCACTTTCTTGAGGCTATCCGTCAGCATTCTAGGCAAACCAGGATTTTTTATGCGGCTTCATCCCATATTTTCGGGGCGGGAGACGGCAATTTGCAGGACGAGACAACACCGATCAGTCCGGTTTGTGCATACGGTATCACAAAGTCTGCCGGGTTGCTCGCCTGCCGCTATTATCGGGAAAAACATTCGCTCTTTGCGACCACGGGCATCCTGTATAATCATGAATCCCGCTACCGTAGCAAAAACTTCGTATCTCAAAAAATAATCCAGGGCGCCGTAGCGATAAAAAACGACCGAGCCGATAAAATGATGCTTGGCGATTTAAGCGCCGAAATCGATTGGGGATATGCGCCGGACTATGTTGAAGCTATGCAGTGCCTATTAGAAATCGAAAGCCCCGGAGAGTTCATTATTGCCACAGGAAAAAGCTATACGGTGCGCGATTTTGTCAAAATCGCTTTTTCATTGCTCGATTTAGACTGGGAGAAGTACGTATATGAGGATAAAAAAATTATCAGTAAGCCCAGCATAATACGAAGAGGGAATCCCCAAAAGCTGATGATGGCGACAGGCTGGAATCCGAAGACGTCATTTCCTCGGATGATCGAGGAGCTTCTAAGAGATGAGGGGGCATTTAATTGCAGCAAGCCGAATCTGTAACCCATGAGCAAATCGAAAAGCAAAGCCCGTCGATCTTTGCAAGATACTACTCCAATGAACCGTTTTGTGACCGTTATTCATTAGAACCCGAAGCTGCGGTGGATGTCATCATACCCGTCATCCATACCAACGAAGTGTGGCGCAGTAACCTGCGATCCATATATAGGGAGATTCCCGTCAACCGCCTACTGATATCCGATGGAGGGTGTATAGATGATTCTATCCACGTGGCCAAGGAGTTTCCCAGGGTTGTCGTATTGGACCATCAACAATATAATTCCTTAGGGTTTTGTCTACGCAAACTTATCGAGGAAGTTGAAACAGAATGGTTTGTCTACCTACACTCCGACGTTTTTCTACCTGATGGCTGGTTCGAAACCATGAAAGGGTATCAGAGCCAGTACGACTGGTTTGGGTGCCCGCAACAGATAACAGCTATGGTCGAATACAAAAACGTCGATAAAATCGGCAATGAACTGCGGCCCTATGCCGGCAGTCAGATGGGGAATAAAAACGCATTCGTGGAAGGCATAAAAAAGATCGACGATGATTACGTCTATCGGCAAGAAGACCTGGTACTCGCCGATATCGTGGAAAAAGCCGGGTTTAGGCACGGCCGGATTGAGGACACTTTCCATTATCACCAGGTGATGCATAAAGATAGCGCCTGGGGGCGCAAGTTGAAACGGGTTAAGGTCGAGGTTGAATGGGCACAAGCCGAGAAGATAAGACAAGCGGCAACCCAGTTCAAAGGCATAGTAAAATACCTTGCCCCATCTGCCAACTTGGCAGTGGAAGCGGAGAACCACATCGCTGTACTATTGGAATTGACGGACGAGAATTGGGATGAAATAAGAGACTGGATACAAAAGACTAACCCTGCGTGGCTGTCGTACATTAG
>DATMYT010000525.1:0-5119 GCA_035560855.1 Negativicutes bacterium
CTTTTCTCGCCAGTGCGAAGTACTTATATTGAAAACAAAATGCAGCAATATTTGGATTTTTTACCTGAAGGACAGATAACTATCTATCGGTCGACGAGCGGGCCGACCGGAAATAATGGAATACAGCGCTCGAATTTTTTATTGGTATCCGAGCGGAGTGCTGTTTTCCATGCACTCTGCTTTTTTGTTTTCATGGCAATGGGGTAGATGATTTTATTGATGAAGGGGGTAGCAAAATGCAAAAACGGATTCTCAAGATCAATGGGGTGGAACGAACTTTTCTTGCCGACCCAGACAAAACTTTGGCCAGTGTACTACGGGAACAATTCTTGCTGACCGGCTGCAAAGTCGGTTGCGGGACCGGCCAGTGCGGAGCTTGTTCGGTCATTATGAACGGAAAAGTGGTCAGGTCCTGTATTCTAAAGATGAATAGGGTTTCGGACAATGCCGAAATTCTGACCATTGAAGGTATTGGCACATCAGATGATTTACATCCGCTGCAAGTGTCTTGGATGGCCCACGGCGCGGCGCAATGCGGCTTTTGCACTACCGGATTTATCATGTCATCGAAGGCATTGCTGGATGAAAACAAGAGTCCGACCCGTGATGAGGTTCGCGACTGGTTCCAAAAAAATCGCAATGCGTGTCGCTGTACTGGTTATAAGCCGTTGGTCGATGCCGTAATGGATGCGGCAAAAGTATTGCGCGGTGAGAAGAAGAAGGAAGATTTGCTGTTCAAGCCCGGCAAAGACGGCAAGATTATCGGAACGTATTTCCAACGCCCATCTGCGGTAGCCAAAGTTACCGGTACCTGGGATTTCGGCGCTGATGGAGCGCTGCAAATGCCGGAGGGAACTCTGCGGCTGGCATTGGTGCAGGCGGAAGTCTCGCATGCGCTGATCAAGAAGATTGATACTGCGGAAGCGGAAAAAATGCCCGGCGTGGTCAAAGTTGTGACCTACAAGGATGTGAAGGGCAAAAATGCGATTACCGGCCTGATTACGTTCCCCACCAACAAGGGTGATGGCTGGGATCGGCCGATTCTATGCAGAGATAAGGTTTTCCAGTATGGAGATGCGATCGCTATTGTCTGCGCCGATACGGAAGCCAACGCTCGGGCTGCAGCCAAAAAGGTCAAGGTGGATTTGGATGTTCTGCCTGCCTACATGAGTGCACCGGCGGCCATGGCGCCTGATGCGATTGAAATTCACCCAGGAACTCCGAATGTGTACTTCGAGCAGGGAATCATCAAGGGCGAAGAAACAAAACCCCTCATGGAAAAAGCGGCGTATGTAGTGGAAGATGATTTTTACAGCAGTCGCCAACCGCACCTGACGATTGAGCCGGATTGCGGATATGCATATTTTGATGAAGAGGGACGTCTGACGATTCACTCGAAGAGTATCGGGATTTTTCTGCATCATGCGATGATTTGCCCAGGTCTGGGGATTGAGCCGGACAAGCTCCGTCTCGTTCAGAACCCGGCGGGAGGAACATTTGGCTATAAATTCAGTCCGACGATGGAAGCTTTGCTGGGGGTTGCCTGCATGGCGACCAACCGTCCGGTTTCGTTGGTTTATTCCATGTATCAACACATTACTTACACCGGGAAACGTTCGCCCGGTTTTGTCAACCTCAAGTATGGCGCTGACAAAGATGGCAAACTTATCGCTATGGAAAGCGACTGGACGATTGATCATGGCCCCTATTCCGAATTTGGTGATCTGCTGACACTTCGTCAGGCGCAGTTTATCGGCGCAGGGTATGACATCAGGAATATTCGAGGCAAAGGCCGCACGGTATGTACAAATCACGCATGGGGGTCTGCTTTCCGCGCTTACGGTTCGCCGCAAGCTCTTTTGGCATCGGAAATTCTAATGGATGAACTGGCGGTAAAAATGGGCGTGGATCCTTTTGAACTGCGCTACAAGAATCTTTATCGGCCGGGCGCTACTACTCCCAATGGCTGTGAACCTGATGTGTACTGCTTGGTCGAGATGTTTGACAAGCTGCGTCCGAAGTATGAGGAAGCGAAAAAACGTTGCAAGGAATTATCCACGCCGGAGAAAAAACGGGGCGTAGGCTTGGCTGTCGGCATCTACGGGTGCGGCCTGGACGGTCCGGATGGTTCTGAAGCGGCTATCGAACTGACGCCGGAGGGTGTAATTATTTCGAACACATGGGAAGATCACGGGCAAGGAGCCGATGCAGGGGCGCAGACCATCGCACATGAAGCGCTGCGGCCACTGGATTTGAAGCCGGAACAAATTAAACTGGTGATGAATGATACGGCGAAATGCCCAAACAGCGGTCCTGCGGGCGGTAGCCGTTCCAATGTCATGACCGGCAATGCGACCAAAGTGTCATGTGAAATGTTGCTTAACGCGATGCGCAAGCCGAACGGCAGCTATCGAACCTACAAGGAAATGGTGGATGAAAAAATTCCCCTGAAATATAACGGAAAATGGACGGCTGCAGCCTGCGCAGCTTGCGATCCGGTCACCGGACAGGGGAACCCGTTCCCGGTTTATATGTATGAACTCTTTATGCCGGAAGTGGAAGTGGATATGAAGACCGGCAAAGCAACGGTGGTCAAGTTTACAACGGTTGTTGATGTAGGAACCATCATCAATCAGTCTGTCGTTGACGGCCAGATTTATGGCGGATTAGCTCAAGGGATCGGGTTGGCGCTGACTGAGGATTTCGAAGATCTGAAAAAACATATCAGTCTGGCAGCTTGTGGGTTGCCATACCCCAAAGATATTCCGGATGATATTGAGATCGTCTACAATGTGACGCATCGGCCCAACGGGCCGTTCGGTGCCGCCGGCGTCGGTGAAGCTCCTTTAACGGCTCCGCATCCGGCAATTTTGAATGCGATTTACAATGCTTGCGGAGTTCGGATTACCAAAATACCGGCATTGCCGGAAGTGATCAAGGCCGCACTGGATGCGAAGAAGTAGCACCATTGCCGACTCGTGACAGCAAATAACTAAAAAATACTGAAACGAACCGGAGACGCACTGCCTCTCGGTTCGTTTCAGCATATGAGGAGAGCGCTATGGACCGTATGTTGTCCCGGGAACGGGAGAACCAGTGCATACAAGAGCAGCAGCCGGCATGTACCGCCGCCTGTCCGATTCATGTCAATGCGCGCGGGATGATTGCTGCTACTTCCAAGCAAGATTTTGCCGATGGATTTGCCATATTTACGCGAACGGCTCCTTTCCCGCGAATTATCAGCCGGATTTGTGACGAGCCCTGCCGAACAGTTTGCAAGCGCAATGAGGTCGGTGAGGGAATCGAAGTTCGGGCCTTGGAACAGGCCTGTGTGGAATACTGCGACAAGGCGCCGAAAAAAGCTTTTTTGCCACCGAAGAAGTCAACGCGGCTTGCCGTGGTGGGCGGAAGTTTGGCTGGACTGACTGTGGCCTTTGATTTGGCGCAAAAAGGCTATCCGGTGGTGATCTATGAGGCTGGGGAGCGACTGGGCGGTCGCATCTGGCGCTATGATGCACAGCAATTGCCGCGAAACTGGATTGAAAATGATTTTTCGGCGCTTCGGGAAATGGGAGTCGAAGTGCATTTTGGCGCCGCCATTTTGGATAAGGGCGCTATTACTTGCGACCAATTGCTTGCAGACTATGATGCGGTATATATTGGAATGCCTTTGCAAAACTGTACTGGACGTCAATTGCAGGCAGACCCGGAGACCTATGCCACAGATCAGGAGAAACTGTTTGGCGGCGTGGTGGATGCTGAAGCTCCCATTGATCTGGTGTTGCAGGGACGGGTAGCGGCTATCTCTATCGACCGTTTTTTGCAGAATGCCTCCATGTCTGCGGGACGAGATCAGCTCGGATTCCATGAAACGCTGCTGTATACTGATGTGGAGAAAGTTAAACCGTTGGCGGCGATACCATTGACGGATCGGGATCAGGGCTACTCAAGAGAGAATGCGGTTATGGAAGCGCAGCGCTGTCTGCAATGCCAGTGCCTCGAATGCGTGAAAAAATGCGAATATCTGTCGCATTACGGTGGATATCCCAAAAAGTACATACGGGAAATTTATAATAACGATTCGATCGTAATGGGAATACACTATGCCAATAAAATGATTAATTCCTGTGCGCTGTGCGGGCTTTGCCGGGCTGTCTGTCCCAACGAACTAAATATGGGGGATGTCTGTCAGGAGGCACGCCAGCGAATGGTTGAAAAAGGGAAAATGCCATTGTCGGTGCATGACTTTGCCTTGCGCGATATGGAGTTCAGCTCGAGTGAACAGTGTACTTTATCTCGTCATCAACCCGGTTTTGACCACAGCAACTATCTGTTTTTTCCTGGATGCCAGCTGAGCGCTTCGGCGCCGAACCATGTACTGAAAACTTATGCATTTTTGCGGGAAAAACTGTCGGGGGGCGTCGGCATTCTTCTGAATTGCTGTGGGATACCGGCCGAGTGGGCAGGACGGCAGGAGCTGTTTGCGCAGACCTTGGCCACTGTGGAGGCGGAATGGCGGCGCATGGGCTCGCCAACGGTTATCGTTGCCTGTTCATCTTGCTATCGTGTATTCAAGGAACATTGGCCGCTTATGGCGATAGAGTCTTTGTGGAGTGTCATGGACAGGAGTGGATTGCCCGAATCTACCGGAATCAAAACAGGGCGGACGGTCTGTGTTCATGATCCCTGTGCGGCTCGCACGGAACAAACCGTGCAGGACAGTGTGAGAAATCTGCTGGGCAAGATGGGGCTGCAGATCGATGAAACGGAATCCAGCCGGGAACAGACGACTTGCTGCGGGTATGGCGGCCTTATGTCCTTTGCTAATCCGGAAGTTGCTCAAAAAGTGGTGCATCGGCGGATCGGCGAAAGTCCGGCGGATTACGTCGCCTATTGCGCGATGTGCCGTGACAACTTTGTGGCTGGCGGGAAAAACACTTTTCATCTGCTTGATTTGATCTGGGATTCGGATGAAAATGCCGCGACCAGACCGGCGCCGGATTACTCCAGCCGCCGTGAGAATCGGATCCGGGTAAAAAAACAACTGTTGCGGGAAGTATGGAATGAAACCGTGGCTGAGGAGATTGGCCTGATGAAGATTGAATTTTCGGAGACGATA
>DATMYT010000526.1:0-6004 GCA_035560855.1 Negativicutes bacterium
CCTTTATGGCTGCCGCCAGTCTTGAAAAAGCAGGCAAAGCAATGGGCCTGGAAGTAAAGGTTGAAACACAGGGAGCAACCGGCATTGAAAACGAAATCACTGCGGCAGATCTCGCCAGAGCGGATGCAGCAATTATCGCAAGCGACGTAGCGATCAAAAAAAATGCTCGCTTTGACCCGATTCCGACTTTGAATGTTGGTGTCAGCGAAGCGGTGAAAAATGCGAAAGCGGTATTTGTTGAATTATTGGAGGCTATGAAATAATGGCGACATTAGCACGCAAAGGCACCACCGTAACCAAAATATCGCGTGGACAGGAGTTAAAGGCGGCGTTTTTGACAGGAACTTCCTACATGATTCCGGTTGTTGTGGCTGGCGGTGTTATTCAGGCCATTGCAAAAGCAATCGGTGGATATAATGTTGCAGCGGCGACCGGCACTTTTGCTTTCCTGATCAATCAAGTAGGCGTATGCGCAATGTTCTTCACTGTTCCCGTATTAACGGCCGCTATTGCTTATTCTCTCGCAGACCGCCCCGGCATTGCTCCAGGACTTGCGCTGGGCTATCTCTCCGTACAGCTTAATGCAGGATTTCTTGGCGGTGTATTATGCGGACTAATCATAGGCTATCTCGTGCGCTGGATGAAGACATGGAAGGTGCCGACAGCGATTAACGGGTTAATGCCGATCCTCGTCATTCCGGTATTGGCCACGTTGATAGTGGGTGCGTTCTTCACGTTTGTTATTGGCAAGCCGGTTGCACTGGCAACTGCAGCAATTCTGACCTGGATGTCTTCTCTGACCGGCGGCTCCAGGGCCATTATGGGAGCTGTAATAGGAGCTATGATGGGATTTGACCTTGGCGGACCGATAACAAAGACCGCTGCTTCTTTCGCCAATGCATTAAATGCTGATGGCGCATTTATTCCGACTTCCGCCAAAATGTGTGCGGGTATGTGTCCTCCACTGGGGATGGCGGTTGCCGTATTTTTGGCAAAAAAGAAATTTACCAGCGGGGATATGGAAAATGCGAAGGCTGCTGTACCGCTCTGCTTTTGCTACATCACCGAGGGCGCTATTCCTTTTGCGATCAATGATCCTCTTCGTGCCATTCCCTGTACGATGTTCGGTTCTGCTGTCGCAGGGAGTTTGTGCATGATTTTTAATATTGCTTCACCTGCCGTTCACGGAGGGATCTTCGTGGTTCCGATGATGAGTAATCCGTTACTCTTTTTGGGATGCATGTTCACCGGAGCTTTGGTAACCGGCGTTACCTATGCCATCATCAAAAAACCGCTTGTTGAACTCGAAGTTGCCGAAGCCTAATAAGATACGAAGGGTTTTGCGAAGGAGAAAAATATGTTTGTACCGATGAAGAATTTGTTGATTCATGCCTGTGAGCATCAGTATGCAGTGATGGCGATCAACAGCGTAAACATGGAGTCAACTAAAGCCATTATTCAGGCAGCGCAAGAGGAACATTCCGCAGCGATTATCAACGTTTCTCCCCGTCAAATGCATGCTCATGCTCACGGTGATATTTTGACTTCCATGGTGAAGGAAATGGCGAAAAAAGTGAATGTGCCCATCGCGCTTTCTTTGGACCACGGAGGAGACTACGAAGACTTGACCAAGGTCATGGAATACGGATTTAGTAGCGTGATGATTGATGCGTCCGGCTATGAACTGGAGGAAAATATTCACCGTACCGCCACGATTGCCACGCTGGCACACGCGATGGGACTTTCCGTAGAGGGCGAGCTTGGCCATGTCGGGATGGCAAAAGAGATGGACAATGTTAAAGCCGACTTGTACACCAATCCTGCACAGGCCAAAGAATTTGTCGAGAGAACCGGCGTAGATTGTCTTGCGGTTGCCATTGGTACGGCTCATGGCAGCTATCCCGGCAATTTTATCCCTAAGCTGGATTTTGAGCGGTTGAAAGTTCTGAAGGATACACTAAAAATGCCGCTGGTGCTTCACGGAGGTTCCGGCGCAGGTCCTGATAACATCCGACGGGCCGTTCAATGCGGTATCAATAAGATCAATGTCTGTACCGATGTGTTTATTATTGGGCGTCAAGCGATGGTGGATGCGGCTGATGAAACCCCTTGCATTGACTACATGGACATTTGCATTTCCGCCCAGGAGGCCATGAAAAAATACATCAAAGACTATATGCACCTGATCGGCTCTTCCGGACAATATACTTTCGGCAAAAGCACGGCTGCCAGTCTGGATTAGTCCAGCAGTTCTTTTGAAACAATTATTACAAGGTTGAAGGGATCGATAAACATGAACGCAAAAGAAGTAGTCATCGTAAGTGGAGTGCGCACAGCAGTCGGCACGATGGGAGGAAGCCTCAAGGACGTGCATCAGCACGAGCTTGGCGGGCTGGTGATCAAAGAAGCGCTACGGCGCGCCGGAATAGAAGGTAAGTTAGTCGATGAAGTCATCGTCGGCAATGTAGGGCAAGTAGCCGAAAGCGGATTTATCGCCCGTGTCTGTATGTTAAAAGCCGGGCTGCCCCTTGAAACCACGGCCTATTCTGTGAATCGTCAGTGCGGTTCGGGCCTTCAGGCCATCAACTGCGCCGTACAGGCCATCCAGAGCGAGGAAGCGGAAATCATCGTAGCCTGCGGGACCGAAAATATGGATCAGCTGCCGTACTACATCCGAAAACATCGTTTTGGCAATAAGTTCGGCAACGAAACCCTCGAAGACGGCCTGTTGTCCATTCTGACCTGGCCGATGGGACCTTACCCCAACGGCATAACCGCTGAAAACGTCGCTGCCCAGTTTCACGTATCCCGGGAAGCCCAGGACGAATTTGCTCTGGAAAGTCAGCAAAAAGCAGAAGCCGCCATCAAGGCCGGTAAATTCGTCGACGAGATCCTGCCCATTGAAATCAAAAACGGCAAGAAAGTACAAGTCTTTGCGCAAGATGAGCATCCCCGTTTCGGCATCACCCTGGACGTACTGTCCAAAATGAAGCCGGCCTTCAAAGAAGGCGGGTCCGTGACCGCGGCCAACTCCTCAGGAATTAATGACGGCGCTGGCGCCGTTGTCGTGATGAGTAAAGCCAAAGCACAAGAACTGGGCATCAAACCGCTTCTAGCTATCAGAAGCCAGGCCGTAGCAGGCAACCATCCCGACATCATGGGATATGCACCGGTTCCAGCCACCCGCAAAGCTGTAGAAAAAGCCGGACTTAGACTCGAAGACATTGACCTCTTCGAAATCAATGAAGCCTTTGCCTCGCAGTCCGTCGCCGTGGTCCGGGATCTGGGAATCCCCAAAGAAAAAGTCAACGTCAACGGCGGTGCGATAGCGCTTGGACATCCGGTCGGCGCGACAGGAGCCATCCTGGTCGTAAAACTCATGAACGAAATGAAACGGCGTGGATCCAAATATGGCGTCGTAACCATGTGCATCGGCGGCGGGCAGGGAATTGCCACCGTGTTTGAAAATTTGCAGTAACAGGGGGAGCCAAGCATGAAAGCGAATTTCGTAACCGCACCTGAAGCTGCAGCCATGATCCAAAACGGAGCCACCATTGCGACCGTAGGGATGACCTTGGCGGGCGCAGCGGAAAGCATACTCAAGGCGATCGAAAAGAACTTCCTCGCCACTGGAGCCCCCAATCAATTGACCTTGGTACACGCCGCCGGACAAAGCAACCGCTGCGGGGGAATTCAGCACTTTGCCCACGAGAACATGACCCGGCGCATCATTGGCGGACACTGGGGACTGGCGCCCCAGTGGATGGAAATGATCACCCGGAATCAAGTGGAAGCCTATAACCTGCCGCAGGGACAACTGGCGCAACTCTATCGCTCAATGGCGTGCGGCTTGCCCGGGAAAATGAGTAAAGTAGGAATCGGAACCTATATAGATCCCCGCGTTGAAGGCGGAAAAATGAATAGCCGGACCAAGAAACTCCCCGACATCGTCGAAATCATGGAGTACGGCGGAGAAGAATACCTGTTCTATAAAGCCATACCCCTGGATTATGTCCTCATTCGGGGGACCACAGCCGACGAGATGGGCAACATCACGTTTGAAGAAGAAGCGATGAAAGTAGAAGTCATGGGCGCGGTGCTTGCCGCCAAAAGATTTGGCGGCAAAGTACTGGCGCAGGTAAAACGGGTAGCCAAAACCGGAACCCTCCATCCCCAAAAAGTCGTTGTTCCCGGATTCTTCGTTGATGCCATCGTGGTTTGCGACAACCCGGAGGAAGATCACAGGCAGAGCTCCTCGTACTTTTTTGATCCCGCCCTGAGCGGTGACCTGGTGATACCGGAAGCTACAGTGGACCCTTTACCGTTGAGCGCACGAAAAGTAATCGGACGCAGAGCCATGCTTGAACTAAAACCCAACGCCGCCATCAATCTTGGTACCGGCATCCCCAACGACGTAGTGGGAGGCATTGCAGCCGAAGAAGGACTGACCGAAGACATCCTGCTTACCGTCGAGTCCGGAATTTACGGAGGAATCCCGGAAGGAGGCATTGACTTCGGCGTAGGCCGCAATACCTATGCCATCCTCGAACACCCGGTGCAAATGGACTTTTATAATGGGATGGGAATTCCTTATACCTTCATGGGAGCCGGCGAGATGGATGCGGCGGGGAATGTCAATGCAACAAAATTCGGGGACCGGTGTACGGGCTGTGGCGGATTTATCGACATCACCCAGAATGCAGGGCACGTGATCTTTTGTTCGACATTTACAGCGCGTGGACTGGAAGTGGACTTTAGCGGCAATAAGGTGAGAATTGTCAAGGAAGGATCGGAGAAAAAACTGGTGGCCAAAGTGAACCAAGTATCGTTCAACGGTGAAATTGCCAGGGCCAAAGGGCAAAAAGTGCATTTTGTCACCGAACGGGCCGTATTTGAATTGCGGCAGGAAGGCCCGGTTTTAATTGAAATCGCGCCGGGGGTTGATCTGCAAAAGGATGTACTGGACCAAATGGAGTTTGCACCGATTGTCTCGGAGCACCTCAAGGTTACTGATGCCAGCGTTTATAATGTAGGCTCATTTGATTTGCGGGCGAAATTGTTTGCCAAATGAGATGAAGCCAATGAAGGAAGGAATTGTTTTGGAAATCAAATCTATTTTCGTAGTGGGCGCAGGACTCATGGGCAGCGGCATTGCACAAGTCGCAGCACAGGGTGGTTATAAAGTCTGCATCTATGATATCAATGAAAAGTCACTGGAGAAAGCACTGAAAACTATCACTTCCTCCGTCGAACGGTTTGTTAAAAAAGGCAAACTATCGGAAATGGCGGCTCAAGCCGCACTGGCCAACGTGTCGACTACCACAAAGCTTGAGGATGCGGCTAAGTTTCCTTTTGTGGTTGAGGCGGTATTTGAGAGCCTGGAAACCAAGCAGGCGGTATTTCGAAAATTGGATGGGATTTGTCCTCCAGAGACCATCCTCGTAAGTAATACCTCCGGCATTTCGATTTCCAAAATTGCATCCGTTACGGGACGTCCTGAGAAAGTCGCCGGAATGCATTTCTTTGCTCCGGTGCCGATGATGAAGTTGGTCGAAGTGATCAGCGGTATCCGAACTAGCAGGGAAACAATGGACATAACGGTGCAGGTAGGAACGCAAATGGGTAAGGAACCGGTCAGGATCGTTAAAGATTTCGGCGGGTTCATCATTAACCGCGTTTATCTTCCCTATATCAAGATGTCCATTCAGGTATTGACCGAAGGAATGGTTTCCGTGGATGAACTGGATAAGGCCGTTAAGCTTGGCTTGGGGTATCCGATGGGTCCGATTGAATTGGGAGATATGGTTGGTTGGGACATCATGTATGATGCGCTAAATGCAATTTATATCGACACGAATGATCCGTCTTTTGCCCCGCCGCCTTTATTAAAGAGGATGGTCGATGGCAAGGTTCTTGGCAAAAAGACGGGTGCGGGATTTTATACCTACGACGAGGCGGGAAACCGCACAGGTGTAAATCGAAACATCTCTATCTAAAATATAAG
>DATMYT010000527.1:0-2243 GCA_035560855.1 Negativicutes bacterium
ATCTTGGGAAAAATGCTTGTTACGAATGATGGGAAGAACTTCTTGAATGAAGGTTCTGTCTTGACGTTACGAGTAATTCAGACCCTTCAATTGTGGGGATTTCGTTATGTGGATATTCGCGAGGAAGTTTATGAAGCACTGGTGTTAGCTCCCAACGTTTCCCGCGATGAAAACAACGGAGCGTCTGTTGAACACGAGGCAGAAGCTGATAAGATTTCCGTTGACGCGGCAACAGAACCGGAGCCGCTGCAGGCGGAACCCGAGGAAGCCTTGGATATTCCTGCAGGCTTTCGGGCATATTATCAAGCGGCTGTTCAGATTTTTAAGCAGAGCCTTGGCCGGGCGCGGTTCATAAAAGACGGGTTTGATGTTACCGATATCAGACAGATGGTTAATGAGTGCGTGCTGCCGCTAATTGAAGAGACGACAGTAATGGATAATCTCCAGATGATGCCGCATAGCGAAGACTATCTTTACCACCATTCCGTGGATGTGGGAATTATTTCCGGTTGTTTGGGGTTATGGCTTGGCAGGCCGTTTCGGGAAATTGAAGAAATTATTTTGGGCGCTTTACTCCATGATGCAGGAAAAGCACTGATTCCGCTGAAAGTATTGAATAAGCCGGGCATTTTGACAGAAGAAGAGATGAACCTTGTACGTTTTCATTCCATTAGAGGATATAAATTTTTGAAACAGAATACAGAATTGCCCCGAAGTATTTTGTTGTGTGCATTGCAGCATCATGAAAGAATAGACGGCAGCGGGTATCCGCTTTCTGTTCAGGGTGATAAAATTCATTCGTTTGCAAAAATTATTGCGGTGGCTGATGTTTTTGACGCAATGACGTCAGCTCGGGCTTATGGGCGGAAATCTACTCCATACGAGGCTGTGGAAAATTTGCGGCACGAAATGGTTGGAAAACTGGATGCACAGATTTGTTCGATTTTTGTGGAAAAACTGAGCCAACGGTTTATCGGTGATGTTGTGCAATTAAGCAACGGACAGCGTGGTGAGTTGGTTTTTCTAAATCGCTTCGATAGCACACGCCCCATGGTGCGAACGACCGAAGGTGAGTTTGTCGATTTGGATAAAAACAGGGACTTGTCAATCAGCAAGATGTTGCATTCGTAATGAATAAAGGTTGTTTCATGGAGGAATCAAGGCACGTGCTGAAACGCCAGGTTGGAAAATACAGTTTGAGCGAGCTACAGGCAGGAATGATTGTGGCGGAGCTCATGACTTCCGAGGATGGTAAAACCATCTTGGGAGAGGGAACCGTCCTGACAGATAATCGAATTCGCCTTCTGCAACAGTGGGGGGTTGACCAGGTTGCTATCCTCATTCCAGAATCTAAGAACAACAGCGATGACAGTCTTCCCTGGTCTTTTGATCGCGCGGTTTTTAATACATACTACAAGGAAACGGTGGAACTGGTTAAGACTGCATTCAACTCCATTAGTTTGTTCCGTGAAGTGCCAGTGGCAAGGATGCAGGAATTGGCCAATGAAAAGATTGACCCCTTGGTTGATGCACCGGGTGTAATGAATCATTTGCTTATGATTCGCCATACAGATGATTATACATTTGAACATTCGGTTAATGTGGCTGTAATATCTGGTGTGATTGGTAAGTGGATGGGCTTGAAGGGGCAAAACTTACGCGACCTTATTTTTGCTGGACTAATGCATGATATTGGCAAAAGTCAGGTTCCGGTCGAAATCTTGAACAAACCAGGGAAATTGTTGCCGGCTGAAATGGAAATCATGAAATTGCATACAACCAAGGGCTATTATTTATTGCGAGAAGTTCCCCAAGTTCCTTTGGTGATCATGTGGTCGGTGTTACAACATCATGAACGTATGGATGGAAGCGGGTATCCATTGCACCTAAAGGCTGACAACATCCATCAGTTTGCACGAATTATTGCAGTGGCGGATATTTATGACGCCATGACATCTGATAGAATATACCGTCGACGCACTACTCCGTATCATGTGATTGATGCGCTTTTCCGTCAAATGTTTGATGTTTTGGATCCAGCTGTTTGTAGCAGTTTCTTATATCATGTGAAGGATTTTATGACTGGCAGTATTGTTATGCTGAGTGATGGACGACAGGCGGAAATCATTCATCCCGGTGCTTTTCCGGCGGGATTGCCCCTGGTAAGAACCTCGGACGGGCAGTTTATCAACCTGGAACAAAAACGTGATATCACAATCTATGGACTAATTAGTGCTTAATTT
>DATMYT010000528.1:0-5973 GCA_035560855.1 Negativicutes bacterium
CTGTTGAGACAAGCGAAAGAAGGATAATGGCTTATACAAAAACACTAATAGTTTAAATACAAGGAGGATTTCGGGAAAATGAGCAAAAAAAGCATTCTTATGTTAGCAATCGTCATGTTGTGCAGTCTTCTGTTCGCAGGGTGCGGTGGCGGCGATAAGAAGGCGGCGCCTGGTGCGCCAGCCGCGGGAGGCAAGAAACTTATCATTTATACGTCCATGAAGGAATCGCTCATCGGCGGGATAGTGGAAGGATTTAAAAAGCAGAACCCCGGCATCGAAGTGGATTATCAGTCCGCCGGCGCAGGCAAGCTCATGGCCAAGATCGCGGCAGAGCGCCAGAGTGGCAAAATCCTGGCCGATATTATCTGGACAAGCGAAGTTCCCGATTTCTACAATATGAAGAAAGAGGGGATATTGGAACAATACAAAACTCCCATCTTCAAAGAGGTCTTAAATCCTTTTGAAGACTATGACGGATATTTTACAGCAGCCCGCCTTGGAACACTCGGTATCGCCATCAACACGGATAAAATCAAGACGCCGCCCGCACAGTGGGCCGACCTGTTCAAACCGGAATATAAAAAGGCCTTCGGCATAGCGGATCCCGCACTATCGGGAACGGCCTACATGAGCGTTGCTTTACTCGAAAAGCAGTTCGGTTGGGAATTCTTTGATAAGCTGCACGACAATCAGGCCAGAATTGGCAAGGGGTCTGGTCAAGTCGTCGATGATACCGCCTCTGGCGAACTTGCCGCCAGCCTTGCCGTTGACTACATAACTTACGACAAGATTAAGAAAGGCGCGCATATTGCCCTTTACTACCCGCCGGAACTTTTGATTGCTCCAAGCCCTGTGGCTATCTTCAAGGGGAGTACCAACCTTGACGCTGCGAAGAAATTTGTGGACTATCTTCTCGGGAAGGAAGCTCAGACGCTGATTGCCGGCGAGGGTACGCTTTCCGTGCGACCGGATGTGAAGGCACCCGAGAAATTGAAACTGCCCGATGCGGCTGAGGCTTTGAAGCGCTCTATCAAGATAGACTACGTTAAAATGATGGCTTCCAAGGAAACGACAATCAAAAAGTTTACTGATACGCTGCAGGGGAAAAAGTAATTTCAAGCGGCGCAACCTGCTTAATTCGGCGGGACGGACCGTTCCGTTCCGCCGTTTTTTTTGTCTTTCAGTTTGATGAGTAAGTGAGGGTCGAGTATGGAAATAATCCGGATAGAAGGTATCTCGAAAAGTTACGGCAAACATCAGGTGCACAAAGATCTCACGCTCTCCATTGAGCGGGGCGAGTGTTTTACCCTGTTGGGGCCGTCGGGTTGTGGTAAGACTGTACTGCTTAGACTTATTGCGGGGTTTGAGACTCCCGACGCGGGGAAAATATTCATTGATAATCAGGTCGTTGCGGACCCGGTTGCGGGCATATTTTTTTCACCTGAAAGCAGGGGACTTGGCGTAGTTTTTCAGGATTACGCGGTTTGGCCGCATCTTTCGGTATTTGATAATGTCGGGTTTCCCCTGAAAATTGCCAAACGGCCGAAAAATGAGCTGCGGGACCGTGTCATGGAAATGATAGAGCTGGTCGGCATGAAGGGCCTTGAGAACCGTTTGCCATCGGAACTTTCTGGCGGGCAACAGCAGCGTGTGGCGTTGGCCCGCGCTCTTGTAGCCAATTCGTCTCTGATGCTTCTGGATGAGCCATTAACCAATCTTGACGCCAATCTGCGCGAGGAAATGCGTTTTGAGATCAAAGAGTTGCAGCGCAAGCTGAATATAACAGTCCTCTATGTTACGCATGATCAGGAAGTAGCCCTAGCTATCTCCGACCGTCTGGCTATCATGGACGAGTTTGGCAGGATACGTCAGACCGGTAACCCCTGGGAGATTTTTGAGCGCCCGGCGGATCCTTTTGTGTTCAATTTCATGGGCATAGCGAATTTTGTCCCGGTGCGGCGCGTTGGGGATGCCTATCTGGTGGGTAGCGGTGAACAACTCATTCCGTGGGAGCCGCCCCGCGGTGACGCGCCCGAATGGGTCGCGGGCTTTCGTCCCTCCGACGTACAGATTGCCCCGACAGGAACTGGCCTCAGAGGAATAGTAAAGCGCGCCAGTTTTCTGGGGGCTATGATAGATTATCTCATTGAGGTGGATGGGGCGCATCTGCGCACTAGCATAGAAACACACGAGGCCATGTCCAAAGGGCTTATGTTCAAAGAGGGGGAGACTTGTGTGATCAGTTTCCGCGACCTCCTGTGGTTTAATGCTGAGAGCTTGGCGGAGGTGGTGAAAGCATGAGCGTAATCACACAAAAAAGCCGGTTTGGCGCGGCGCAGATTATTCTCTTTTTCTCTATCGCCATTTTGGTCATTTTGGTGGCTTTTCCGGTTCTGTTGATTTTTTTCAACGCGTTTTGGGTGAACGGCGAGTTCAATATTCGTGATGTCGCCAAGATCATTTTAGAGCCGGAGACTTATCAGGCACTGACTAACTCGCTGATTATCGCCAGCGGCACCACAATCGGCAGTACGATCGTCGGCACTTTTTTTGCATGGCTGGTAACGCGCACCGACCTCCCCTATAAGAGCTTTATGAAGAGCATGTTCCTGGTGCCATTCATGCTTCCGTCATTTATCGGCGCACTTGCTTGGAAGATGCTGCTTTCTCCTAATGCCGGCTTCATCAATAAATTTTTTATGAACAACTTAGGTTTTGAAGGACCTATATTTAATATCTACAGCTATCTGGGCATTGTCCTGGTAGAGGTAATGTATCTGTTCCCTTTTGTCTTTATACAGGTGTGTGGCGCGCTTGAGCGCATGGACCCAACGCTTGAAGAATCCGCCCGCATATCGGGAGCGGGGCTTTTCACCATCACCAGGAAAATTACCATTCCCTTAGTGATGCCAAGTATCCTTTCCGGCGCGTTACTGATTATGCTCTATTCCATGGCGCATTTCGGCACCGTTGCTGTGTTGGGAATAGAAAACGGGATTTTCAATATCCCGACCCTCATCTATCAGCGCATACACCAGAGCGCCGGAAGTTTTGCCTCGATACGGACAGGAACAGTGCTGGCCACTGTGCTGGTGATAACTGCGGCCTTGATCATCTGGCTGCAGGGGAAGATCCTGACAAAAGGGCATTATCAGATTATCGGCGGCAAAAGCTTTCGGCCGATGGAACTGAAACTACGTGCCCTACGGATTCCGCTGCTGATCTTCTGCCTTGTGTATATCGCGTTTACCATTGTCCTGCCTACAGCGGTCATTTTCCTTGTCGGGGGGCTGAAAACTTATGGCCTGGCCTTCACTTGGGAGAACCTCTCACTCGATAATTATAAATTCATCCTCTTTGACTACAAACTGACCAAGGACGCAATCTGGAACAGCATTACGTTGGGCCTGGGCGCGGCAGTCATTACCATGTTCGCTGGCGTGATGATTTCGTACGTTATTGTGAAAATGAAGGTGCGAGGCAAAGGCATTCTGGAGTTCCTGGGGATGCTGCCCTTCTCGGTTCCCGGTTCGGTCATCGCTCTTGGCGTGATTCTGGCCTGGAGCGGCCAGTTCGGCATCAACCTCTACAACACGGTCTGGATCATCTTGGTCGCCTATATTGCACGTTACATGGCTTTTTCGCTCAAGGCCAACTCGGCGGCTCTGGAGCAGGTACACGATTCCTTGGTGGAGGCAGCCCGCTCTTGCGGCGCGACCATGTGGCAGTCACTCAAATATATTGTATTGCCCCTGGTACGCCCCGGCATGTTGGCGGCGTTCTTCCTGATCTTTCTTCCCTCTCTTCGGGAACTGACTGTTTCCATTATGCTTTACTCGCCAACTACCCGTACCATCGGGGTGGCAATATACACACTGAACGAGGACGGGGAAACGGTAATTTCAGCGGCCCTAGCGGGCATCGCGCTGATTTTGATCATTGTCGGTCAGACGTTGATCAACCGTTTTACAAGAAAGGCAGGTGCGTAGACCGATTATGTCTCATGTGCGCTTAGTGAATGTTACAAAAAAATTCGGTGATGTTACCGCTGTCAATTCGTTGAACCTGGAGATTGGCAAGGGGGAGTGCTTCTCCATGCTGGGACCGTCCGGCTGCGGCAAGACTACGACCCTACGGATGGTGGCAGGGTTTGAAGACTTGAGCGAAGGTGAAATACACGTCGGGGAACGTCTGATCTCTTCTCCCCAACGTAATTACTACCTGCCGCCTGAAAAACGCAATTTTGGCATGGTTTTTCAGGCTTTTGCGGTTTGGCCGCACCTGTCGGTTTATGATAATGTCGCTTTTCCTCTGCAGATCCGCAAGTTTTCTGCCGCAGAGATTGATAAACGCACGAAAGACGCCCTGCGTTCCACCAACCTGCTCTCGGTCGCCGACGACAGTCCGGCAGACCTCTCAGGAGGCGGCAAGCAACGGGTAGCGCTGGCGCGGGCACTGGCCATCAATCCTGATGTTATGCTTCTCGACGAGCCGCTTTCTAGCTTAGATCCTCATTTGCGAGAGGAAATGCGTTTTGAGATTAAGGACTTACAGAGAAAATACGGTTTTTCCATTATCTATGTGACGCACGACCAGGCCGAGGCCATGGCCCTTTCCGACCGCATACTGGTGATGAAATTAGGCGTTGTGCAGCAAATCGATACGCCGCTTGAGGTCTACAACAAGCCAGCCAATAAGTTTGTCTTTAGTTTTATAGGTCTTTCCAACTTCTTGGATATTGTCTGGGAGGACGGCAGGGCGTTTGCGCGTGGAGATACTACAACGCTGCCTGAGATGCTGATCCCACCCGAATCCATGCGTGGCAGTGGCGCGCTTTCCTTGGCGAGCCGCCCGTCAGAGATAGATTTTGTGAGCGAGACGGAGGAGTGCGGACTGCGCGGTATTGTCAGCCGCAAAGCGCTTCTGGGCGAAATTATTGACTACAAGGTGAAAATCGGTGCACAAGAGGTGCGCATCCAGAAGGGACGCCGCGACCCCGGCCCCGAATTGGGCGCGGCATGTTATTTGCGTTTCTTACGCCCCTTCTGGTATGCCGGAGAGGAATAGGTTAGCCTTATTATGATGAAAGCCCGCGAAATTCGCGGGCTTTTGCTATGCAGGGGAAGAGTTTGCGGCTGGCGACCAGCGTTATTTGCTTTTATGCGAGGATATACTGCGCGATTCCTTTGGCGACGCCATCCTCCTGCACAGAAGCGACGACGTGCGAAGCTAGCGCCTGTATTTCGGCAGAAGCGTTGCCCATGGCGAAACTGTGGCAAACTGCGCCCAACATTTCGATATCATTTTTGCCGTCACCGAACGCATAACTGTTTTGTCGATCTATCTTAAGGTAATCCAAGATTTTCAGGATAGCAGTTGCTTTGGAGATGTGCTTGGAATAAAGCTCAAAATGAAAAGCCAATCTTGGATCCTGCATATAGTCTATATCAGCCGTTACGAATTCCTTGCAAATTGCTTTCTGTAGCTCATCTTGCGGTGAAAATTCCATTTTGAATATTTCCCCGGTGATTTCATCTAAAGAAAAAGTATCCTTGAAATAAGCTCGAGGCATGCGAAACGAAGTGAAAAAGTCATCCAAGTGATGAAATCTTTTATCGAGATAAACGTGCTGTTCTCCCAACAGGATGTATTCAATATTGTCTTTTTCACAGATGCGGCAAACCTCATCTACATATTTTTTCGGCAAAGGCTGTTTATAGATCGCTTTATCATGAAGCTTGATGCATGCTCCGTTCATCAGAATGAACCCGTCAAATCCAAAGTCCAAAAGATCTTCATATAAGAAAGCGAAGGGGCGCCCCGAAGCAAGAAACACAAAATCACCGTCTTGTTGTAGGCGGCGGATCTGGATACGTGTATTGGCGCTCATTTTGTATATGCCGCAGCTGCCGTCGAGTAAAGTACCGTCGATATCAAAAAATATTGCTTTATTCATTTGAATCATCCTTTGTG
>DATMYT010000529.1:0-12633 GCA_035560855.1 Negativicutes bacterium
TTAGGTGACCCAAAAACAACTTTCAATTACATTACTTGCCTTTCTAATGTCGGCTACAACCGCCCTTCCCCTCGTGGCGGCTGCAAAACAGGAAACCCCGCCGGCCCAGAGCATTACGGTGAAAACGATCGGAAACGTTTCTTGTGTTGTTTCTTCTATCGAGAAGAATGCTGACGGTACGCTGAAAAAATGTACTTTATCGGAAAACAAGACTGTTCCTGGCGCAGACCTAACATGCGCGGCCAATAGTTCCATGACATTGAATGCTGAAGGAACATTGGAGCAATGTACGCTGGCGTTTGACCGTTCTTACCCGGATCCTACCGGTGTTATCTGCGATGATGGAAAAACCATTAATCTATATCCTGATGGCTCCCTCGCAAAATGCACAGCCGTTACTGAAAAAAAATCAGCGCTACTGGGCGGCACTTGTGCTATTAACAGCACGGTAGAATTGTATCCTGACGGACAGCTGCGAAAATGCATCTCCAATGTGGAAAAAAAGGTTCCGGCTGCCGCGACCGCAGATGTACACGTAACGGAATTTACCTGCGCTGCTAAGAGCGCAATCGGCTTTTACACCAATGGCAAAGTGCAGCAATGTACGCCAACTGAATCCGTTTACATGCGTGGCAAGGGAACCTGTCTGCCAGGAGAACCCGCAACCTTCCAGATAGATGGAAAAGTACAGGAATGCACTTACACCTATCCTCTCTATCAGAACAAAAGCTGCAAAGTGGAAAGCCGCGTATCTTTCCATCCCAACGGCAGCTTTAAGGATTGCACTCTGCCGGAAGACAAGTCTGTTGGCAAAGCGGTTTGCAAGGCTGATGCCGCTGTATCTTATCGGGCCAACGGAACAATAGAAACATGTACCCTTGCGGCTCCCGTTGAACTGGCCCCCGGCAAGTCGCTTCCTATCGGCACAGTCGTTACAATCGATGAAAAACAAGTAGTTGCTGAGAAGCAAGCAACACCTGCCGCGCCTGTGGCTCCGCCTGCAACACCGGAAAAACCAGTTGCATCCGCAACGAAATAACATCTACTTTTCCCGTTATAGGCACATAAAAAGGACTGCCCACTCGGAATTCCGAGTGGGCAGTCCTTTTTTACAGCGTTGTTAGAGTAACTACTTAAACATATATATCGACATTATGTCCCAGATAAGGATGCGCAAATTTTTGCGTGTTGCCTGTACGCGGCGTTTCACTGCTTTCTTGATTCTGTCTGGCAGCTTCTATCGACCTTTGTGCGATTCTAATCTTTTCTGTCTTGGACGTTACTTCCGAAGTTCGAGTGCGGTCAACCGCCGAAATTGCCATTCACAGTTTCCTCCGATACCGGTTTCTTAAAACCAGCGTTCCATTCAACTAAAATCATTATATCATACCCTTAAAATACATGTTGTTTGCTTCCCGCTACAGACGATCCAGCGCCAACAGCAAACCATACAGCAATGCCTGAGGCCGTGGCGGACATCCCGGAACATAGATATCTACTGGTACAATCTTATCCACTGCGCCTTCCTGGGCATAAGTATCTCCAAATACTTTACCGGAACAGGCGCAAGCTCCTACTGCCATCACTAGCCGTGGAGTAGGTGTAGCCTGTAGCACAGTTTCCAGTGCGGACCGCAAATTTCGCGTAACTACGCCGGTTACCATCAGCATGTCGGCATGTCGGGGAGAAGCGACAAAATCTATGCCATATTGGGTAATATCATAGACTGGATTTAGCAACGCACTCATTTCAAAATCGCAGGCGTTACATGATCCGGCATCAACATGCCTTATGGCAAGCGACCGTCCTAATACCGAGCGGATTTTTTTTGCAACGTCTTCCCCTGTCTCTTTGTCCAGTTGCCCCTTCAAATGGGCGCATTCGTAATTAAGAGTATGCCGTAAGCCTTTTTTTTCACAAACATCGACGCAACGACCACAAAAAATGCAGGCATCATGATCGACGCAAATCTTGTTCTTGCGAAGATTAATTGCGCCAGTGGGGCAACTCTCCACACATTTTACACAATCTCGGCATTTCTGGTCAGTCACTTCGAGTCGCCCACGAAATCGTGCAGGAACCGACGACATAAAATAATCTTCGGTAACCGTGCCCTGTTGCATGATTTTTTTCAGCATTCTTAACATTTATATCGCCTCACCGATCTAAACATGCATAACACAATTCAAAACTTTTATTGATCAAGGGGAAATCAGGAATAATGTTTCCTGGCGCCGCAACCGCCAGCGCCGGCCAATTGGGATAGGAAGCAGAGCGAATGAAACAACGGTATATTTTTTGATTGGCATCCAGCATTACCCAGTGAAAATTCGCACCCCGAGCCGACTCACTCCACCCAATCCCTGATGCCCAGGAAGCCGCCGGTTCCAGCTCAATTTTGATCAACCCTCTCGTTTCCGCCAATGCCGATAATGCCTGTTTAATAATGCCGCAGGACTCCCTAACTTCTGCCACTCGCAACAATAGTCGATCTTCCACATCGCCATGGATTCGGACCGGCACTTTAAAACTCAGCTGGTTATAAGCAGCATAGGGATGATCACGCCTCAAATCAATATCCATGCCGGACGCCCTGGCTGCTGGTCCAACGATAGACAACTCCGCTGCTGCCTGCCGAGGCAAAATCCCCGTTCGTCGCACCCGATCCTGTACGCCTGAACTTTCCTGCACAATCTCAACCAATTCTTCAAAATCCTTTTCCAGCGCATTGATCACGCTGGAAGCTTGTCGGATCAAATCTCCAGGAATATCAAACGCCACACCGCCGGGAACAATCAACCCTCGCAGAAAACGGCCGCCTGTCAGTTCTTCATTAAACCGCATCAGCATTTCCTTTTGGCGGGCGCCTTGGCTCGTACCCACTGCAAATCCAATTCCCGCGCAAATATTGCCTACATCGCCAACATGGTTATAGACTCTCTCAAGTTCAGCCGCCAATACTCTTATGTACAACGCCCGCATCGGTATTTCCGAAGGAACAAGCGATTCCACCGCTTGTGAGAACGACAATGCATGCGAAACACTGCAAGCCCCGCAGGTTCTCTCCACCCTAAAGATGGCTTGCGCCGCAGTCAATCCCTCCAGCGATTTTTCCAAGCCACGGTGCGTGAAAAAAAGCGTTGGATCCACGTGAATCATGTTTTCGCCAGCCTGACTGAAGCAAAAATGTCCTGGCTCAATAATTCCGGCATGAATAGGTCCTACCGGAACTTCAAAAACGCCTTCTCCGTGTACATGGGGATGAGACCGCTCCTGCGGTTCCAACTTACCCTTAGAATTTTTATCGAAGTCTTTACGCATTGGATAACAGCCTTGCGGCCAATTATCATGTAGAACCAGCGGACGCAGATCGGGATGACCCACTGGCGTTATTCCAAACAAATCATGGATTTCTCTTTCATACCAGGCCGCAGCCGGCAGGAGCGGAGTGATGGAAGGGAATTCCAACGGCTGTCCATCGGCTATCCACCCCTTGACCATAGAAAAGTCACCTGGCTCGGAGCCTGAAAACAACACATACACACAAAAATTCCCGTTGATTGACCTTTCATCGTTGGCAAACATGGCATGCAACGGTATTTTTCCGCCTTTGGAAATTGCATTGGCGGCAGCCCGTAACCCGGACGCAGCCACTTCTTTTGTTTTTATCATCTGCCCAATCCCCCCACCACAATCTCCGCCGCATCGCGAAGCAAGGAATCCAACCAGACCGGCAGATAAATTCCGATCATCGCCAAAATTAATACCGAAATCAAAATGGGTGGCAGCATTCCCGGCGAAATATCCTTTTTCTCAAAGTCGACCGATGGAGCGCCGAAAGCCATCCGCAGCATATAATAAATCATGCCGGTAAAAACCCCGGCCAGTAGGAGTAACGTTGAAAGACCCACCACCCAGCCATCGGCGAACAACGCCTGAATAATGACCAACTTACTAAGGAAAAGGCTAAATGGCGGCATCCCCGCTACTGCCAGAACAATGATCACAAATAAACCGCCTAGTATCGGGGCTCCACTGATAATCCCACGGATTCGTAGAATCTGCTTGGTATGATAGTGCTGAATCAGAACGCCTGCCACATAAAACAACGCAGATTTTCCGACCGCATGGTTGATAAGATGAAGTAATGCTCCATACAACCCAAGTGGCGTCCCCGTGCCGATTCCAAGTGCGACCAGCCCCATGTTTTCCACGCTGGAATAAGCCCACAGTCGCTTGATATCATGCTGTAATAGTAAAAATGGTACAGCAACGCCAATGGAAAAAATTCCGAACCCCGTCAGCAACTTCCCGGCAGAAGCTCCTACGTCCGGTAACATATTAATCACAGCCATGTTGCGTGCGATGGCATACATGGCACAACTCACCAATGCGCCTGACAATAAGCCGCTCGCAGGCGTCGGCGCCTGGCTATAGGCATCCGGCAGCCAGGTATGCATCGGCGCCAAACCGGCTTTAGTTCCATACCCGATAATGAGAAACACTACAGAAAGCTTGACAAGCGCTGGATTGAACTGCGTCGCATATTTACGCAGTTCAATCCAGCTCAGGGGCTGCACGTCGGCGAACCCCGCCTGCACTTGTGCGTAATAAAGCAGCATGACTCCCAGCAATGCCATCGCAATGCCTACGCTGCAGACCATTACATATTTCCATGCCGCTTCGAGAGAAGAACGATTCAAATAAAAAGCCACCAACAGAGCTGAAACCAAAGTGGTAGCTTCCACCGCAACCCATAACAATCCCAGATTCTCCACCACTAGCGTAAAAACCATCGTCATCACAAAAAACTGAAACATGCCATAATAGCGAGAAATCATTTTTGCCGTCACATGGCCCATCTGTAGCTCATAGCTCATGTAAGGCATCGAAAACAGAGCCGCCGTGAAGCCCAAAAGCCCCACAATCAGCAAAAACACTGCACTTAATGAATCAAGCAAAAATATACCTTGTTGAAAAGGCCCTTGAACTGTTATTTGCTTAACAAGCCAGAACAAGGTAACGGCCGTCGCTGAAGAACCGCCAATATTCAGCCAGGAAACCGCCGCCGGACTCTGTATAAAAAGCGCCAGCAATCCTGTAATAAAAGGTATGGTTAAGGCATAGACTATAAAATCGAACATTGCTTCATCCCTTTAATTTGCGAAGTACAGTTGTATCTGTCGTCTGAAAAGATAGTTTAAGTCGCCAGGTCAGAATGCCTAGCACAATCACTGCGACCAGCACGTCAAAAAACACGCCGAATTCGATGATAAGCGGCAACCCTTTGGTCATGGACAACCCCAGTAAATACAATCCATTTTCCATCATAATCAAGCCAATAATCTGCAGAACAGCTTGCCTACGAGTAATCATAATCAAAATACCGATCAGAAAAACGGCCAAAGCGCCGGATAATATATCCCGGCTCACTCCAGGCAATGCCTCGTCCATCAGTCCATAGGTAACTGCCAGAACCAAAGCTGCGGCCAAAGATGTCTGATTCGGGGAAAGAATGGGCTTCGACTCTCTTTCATCGCGCAATCGCCCCACGACGCGAAACAGCGCATAGGGAATCATCCACGCTTTGATTATGACTGTCAGAAGCGCCGCGATATATGTATGAACAGCAGCTGATTCAATTCCACTCCACACGCAGGCTGCTGCTACAGCAATAGATTGGACCAATAGTATCTGTATCCCCAGGCGAAGGCTGGATACGCGAGTAATCAAAAATGCAGTGAAAAGCAACAATACTGTCAACAGATTCATTTTGTATCCCCCAGATCAGCGAGCCACAAGGGCCAGCAAAGATAATAGACCCGATGCGGCCAAAAAATTGGGCAGCCGAAACAACCGCATCTTGGCCGTACTCGTTTCAGCAATCGCCAACAACAATCCCAATACAAACACCTTGCATACCATCCAGAAAAGCTCTGCTGGAATCATGCTCGTCCAATTCCATGGGAAAAATAGTTCAGCGAATAATATGATCATCACCAGTTGCCTGACATAAATGGACCACTGGAGCAATGCAAGGTAACGTCCGGAATATTCAAGCAGCATCGCTTCCTGAAACATGGTTAGTTCCAGATGCGTATCTGGATTATCAACAGGAATTCGTCCGCATTCCGCAATCATCACAATGAAAAACGCCACTGCAGACAAGACATACGGCAAAGTAAAAGGGTGCGCTCCCGCATCAGATGCCATAACACCCAGTTCAGTAGCACCAGCGGCTCCTGCAGCAGCGAGAATTGCCAGCAAAAATGCCGGTTCCACCAATACTGCCAAATACATCTCACGGGAACTGCCCATCCCCGCAAACGAGTTTCCGGTATCTAGGCCTGCCAACGCCATAATAAAACGACTCAGCCCAAACAAATAGACAATCAGAAACAGATCGGCAACTCCGCCGACAGGCTCAGGAGCGACTGGCGCCAGACCTGCGACTGCGAAAGCCGCCCCAAAACAAGCAAACGGCGCAACCCCCGTCAGCCAGGATGCTGTACGCGCAATCACCATATCCTTTGACAGCAATTTGAACAGCGTCAGATACGGTTGCCATGGTGCTGGCCCCCGACGATTCTGTAAATGAGCCTTGCACCATTGTATGAATCCTTGAACTAGTGGCGCCAGTGCAACTATCGCCACCGCCTGAAAAAACATTTTCAACATCAGCATGATTTCACCTCAGTTCCTGCTGCTCCAAACCAGTACTACAATCGTCACGATGAGAATATACCCAACGTAAAGCTGCACACTGCCGGCCTGCAACCGCTTCACATAATTAGCCCGCCGAAGAATCCAATGTTGAATTGGATTGTAAAAAGCTTCGTCGAAAATGTAGTGAATGGTTTGATGGTAAGCCAGTTTTCGGCCCACATAACGATTTTCATTTTCATCAACAATCCGTTCCCTCTGTGTGCGCAGTACCCATCGAAACGCCCACCGGACCGGTTTCGAAAAGCCCATGGAAGTATACTGGTTTCGATAAGTGGGAACAATGCCGCAGGCCCATACTTCCTGAATTTCTTTCAGGGGTTTCCCTTGAAGAAAGTACAAAATCACAGCAATTAAACAGCCAATGCTCACTAAAACAACCACGGAATTTACAGAAAGAATCCCGAAAGCAGGGTCCGCCTGAAATACGGTTCCCCGCCATTCCTGCTGAAACAATCCTTCTGTCGAAACTCCTGCGTAGGAGCCTATAATTCGATTGGTCAGCTGCAACAAAAATGGCGGCCACGCCCCGAGACCAATGCAAGCAAGCGCCAAAGCCGCCATCGGAAATATTGATACCCACGAGGCCTCTTTTGCGTTCTCCGCTTTTTTAGTCCGTGGTCTGGCTAGAAATGTAATTCCAAAAGTTTTCACAAAACAAGCTGCGACGATAGCTGCCGTCATTCCAAGCGTGATAAACAAAAATGCTCCAAACATCTTTCCCGCCAACCCCGGTATCGCGGTCGGCAAAAAAAACAGCGCCTGCAATGTCATCCACTCACTAACGAATCCATTAAGAGGCGGCAAAGCCGATATGGCCGCAGAGCCCACGAGAAAAACCATTGCCGTATAGGGCATCCGGTGAATCAAGCCACCCATAGTATCCATCTCGCGCGACCCAACGGCGCGCACCACAGAGCCAGCGCCCATGAACAGCAACGATTTAAAGATCGCATGATTAAAGACATGGTACAATGCAGCAGACCAAGCCAGACCGGCCAAAAGCGTCTGATGATTCGACGCATACACCATGCCTGCCCCTATCCCCAGAAGTATGACCCCCATATTTTCCAAACTTGAATAAGCCAGAAGGCGTTTAATATCATTTTCCATCAGTGCATATAGAACTCCCATAAAAGCTGAAAGAATGCCAAAACTCATCACCAGCACTCCCCACCATGTTGGGCCGACACCGAGAAATTCCAGATAAAAGCGGCACATCCCATAAATAGCCATTTTTAGCATAACGCCGGACAACAGCGCGGACACATGACTCGGCGCGGCGGGATGAGCTTTGGGCAACCATATATGCAGTGGAATAATACCTGCCTTCGTGCCAAAACCGATAAACGCAAAAACAAATACAAGATTTCGAGACTGTTCCGTTAGCGCCGTCCCTCCAAGCATCTGAAAGCTTAGACTGCCGGCGGATTTCGCCAGAATAAAAAAGGCTCCGATGATAAACGCGGTTCCGATATGTGTCATGACCACATAAACAAAACCGGCCCTTATATTGGCCGAATGTTCGTACTCATAAAGAATCAGAAACAAAGACGTCAGCGTCATGAGTTCCCAGACAATCAGAAAAACCCCGATATGACTAGCTGTAACCACCAGAAAGAGCGAAAGCAAAAACAAATTGAACAACGTCGGCAGAATGAAATAGCGGGGGGAATAATGCTCTGTAGTATACCCAATGGCATAAATAGCGCTGGCAGCTCCTACTATCCCCAGCAGGAGCAGAAAAAAAGCGGCCAATGCATCAATCCGGAATGTTACAACTCCGGAGTGCAGCCACCGTCCCACGAAAAAGTGTTCTGGCTGACTCTGTCCAAAAATCTTCCAAGCCAAAATAATCATAACAATGCAACCGGCGGCCGCTAATCCATGGGAAATCCAATTAGCAATGGTAGGACGCCATGACGTTACTATCGCCAACAGACTACCTGCCACTAACAGTCCGATTGTACTCTGAAAAAGAAAAAAAGGTTCCACCCTGCTCACCACGCCTCGCCAGAAATCTCGCCCCGTCAGATATAAGCCAACAGGCGGTACAATAAATCAGCGTACCAGTTGAGAAACAAAAACGAACTGTATTCCTTTTGCTTCCAGTTCAGGTATCATTTCGCGCAGCGCAGCCGCCGTAGTGGGACGAGCATGTCCAATTACCGTAACATTCCCCATCCTCACAGCCATTTCACCCGCAGTACGCAATTGCTTTTTAATATAGTTTATATCCGCCATTCCGTCAAGAAACAAATCGTTCTCTGTGGTTTTTACTTTTTCACGTTGGGCCGTTTCCGCGGCTACTGATCGACCATTCGTCCGGCTGTCCACGAAAAACAAGCCCTTTTGCCTAAGATCTTTCATGACAGTTTCCATTGTCAGCTTGTCTGCCGTAGCCTTGGATCCCTGATGGTTATTCACTCCAACTATTCCAGGCAGACTAGCAGCGGATTTATCGATGAGCTCGCGAATTTGGCCTGAACTCATTCCCACACGAATTGTCGTCGGCGCCTCAGACGCCTCAACGCCAGAAATTGGCTCCATAGGCAAGTGCAACATGACCTGATGTCCACTCGCCAAGCCCTTGGCAGCAGCATCCTTGCTAAACTGCTTCAGCGGAATGACCGCAAAAGTAAAAGACCGTCGTATGGCGGAAAACTCCGCAATCATATCCTGCCGATAGCCAAAGTCATCAATGATAAGAGCAATCTCGCCCTTATGCGCCGTATTGGTTTTCTGTCGTGGCCCTGAAGCAGCAGGCTTGCGAACTGCTTCTGCGACATACAGGCGATCGCTGACGATACTCAGCGTATCACCGCCCAGTTGATCCAAAAAACCAACATCAATCCGGGTCACAGCAAAACCATGATATTGATCCGATTCCACCTTGAGAACAAGTCCACTAGAGGGTTTCAATGCCGTTTCAAGTGCTTTTCGGATATCATCGACTGAACTACCGCCATTGTTCTCCAAAAGTGTGCTTTTGGCATTCCAACGAATTTTCCCGTCACTTTTTTGCCGGGGCACTTCCTTGGAGTCCTGCTGCAAATCCGAAACAACCATATTCTGCTTGTCCAGCACTCGTTCAACAACAGTGTGCAGTGCGTCACAACGGGCATTAAAATCCACGTCATTCTTTCCCCCTGATTTTAAGCCACCGGCAGGAGGTGTAGAGCCGGATTCTTGAAGCACCATATAAGCAGCGCCAGCCAAAACGAGCAGGAGCGCAAGGAGAATTAGTCCCGCGCCCCCCGAATTTCCGCTGTTTTTCTTTTTCTTTGTTTTATCGGCCTTTTGCGATTTCCACATTGATTTTTAACCCTTTGATCCGATTTCCGCTCATTGCAGACACAACTCGCTCCGCCACAGTCTCCGAAACTTCAACAAACGAAAAATTGCTGTAGATTTTTATCAGACCGATGGAACTACCGGGAATATCAGATTCTCCGGCAAATGTCCGGACAATATCTTCCGGCCGGATATTGTTGTCCCGCCCAACATTGACAAAAAGACGAACCATTCCTGATTCAGCGCCGTTCCCGGCTGAAGTTGCCTGTGTTTCCACTTCGGCATTTTCCTTAAAACCCTCTTGAAAAAGTTTTAAAGCCGCTGCCGCAATATCGATCGGATCAAAATCCGTCGACAGATCGGCGACAATTGGATGATAATCGGCAAAAGCGTCCTGTTCCAACGTTTTGAGAACGCGATGCTTGATAACTTCGCGTTGGCGTTCAAGGATATCGGCTGGCGAAGGCAACTGCCCCCGGATGATTCTCTGGCGAATTTCTCGCTCTATTTGCTTCAATTGACGGAATTCGCGCGGATGAATAAAGGTGATAGCCGTTCCCTTCTTACCTGCGCGACCGGTTCGTCCGATCCTGTGTACATACGATTCGGGATCCTGCGGAATATCATAGTTGACCACGTGACTCACGTTATCAATGTCCAAACCACGAGCCGCCACATCCGTAGCCACCAGAATTTCCAACTTCCCATCGCGGAACTTTTTCATGACCCGGTCACGCTGTACCTGGCTCAAATCGCCATGAAGCGCTTCTGCCATATAGCCACGAGCGCCCAAAGAAGACGTTAGTTCGTCGGCGCCTTTCTTTGTCCGACTGAAAATAATGGTTCGTTCCATATCTCCTGCATCCAGGATACTGCTAAGACCCTCAAGTTTTTCACGAGTCTCATAATAAAATTGGTCAATCAGCGGCACTGTCAGCTGTTCTTTGCTTACCGTCACAAATACCGGTTTATTCATGTACCGGTCAGCCAAAGTACGGATCTGCTGCGGCATCGTCGCCGAAAACAGCAGTGTCTGCCGCCCTTCCTTCGGAATATTTTGCATAATGGTTTCAATATCATCGACGAAGCCCATATCGAGCATCTCATCCGCTTCATCCAATATAAGCATTTTTACCGTATCCAGCTTGATGGTCTTCCGACGAATGTGATCCAACAAGCGTCCCGGAGTACCAATGACAACCTGCACGCCAAAATGCAACGCCCTAATTTGGCGGTCAATCGACTGCCCGCCATAGACCGGCAACGTTTTGATTTTCTTGAACTGGCCGATCTTGGCAATTTCTTCGGAAACCTGCAGCGCCAGCTCTCGGGTCGGCGTCATGATCAACGCCTGTACTTGTCGGATATCCTGAACTTTTTCAGTAATAGGAATGCCGAAAGCTGCGGTCTTTCCCGTTCCCGTCTGTGCCTGACCAATAACATCATGACCTTCCATAATGGGGGGAATCGTCTTGGCCTGAATTGGCGACGGCTCCTCAAATCCCATGGCCTGTATGGCCTGCATAACTTTGGGGCTTAAGGCAATACTGCCAAAAAAACCTTGTTCTTTCTCTTTTGTGACCATCGTAAATTTATCTCCTTTAAAATGTGTTTTTTGTCATGCAATAGGTTTCTATTTCCATTGACTTTATATTATAGCATGGAATGTCCATGTTTTAAATAACGCTTGCGGCGCGCGTCTTCCTTTTACGCCACAAAGCATTGGGGCCTCTTCCCATACATTTAACGGTTCCAGCGGCTTTTTGTTCTTTGAGAATTTTGCGGATAAGTTCGATACCGCACTCCGGCGTCCGCTGTTGAATTTGTCGGATGGAAAAATCGCCCTGCATAGAATCGATCAAAGACAGTACCATGTTTGTCTTTACGCCTCGACGGCCGCTAAGGACTCCCGCCCTAACATCAGCTTCGCGATACAAAAGCAAAATAATCTCCAACCAGCAAGACCACCACAGAGTAATATTGAAAGAAGCTTCTCCCCACTCCGTAGACGCTTGGCGCAATGCAGCCTGAAACTCATTTTTTTGTTTTTCCAGTCCCCGTTCCATACTGACAAACCGACTCATCGTATATCCCCGACGAATCATCAGCCACAAAGCAATCAAAAGGGCCGTCCTGACATTGGCCGTTTCAAATGGTTGAATATGCAAAAAATCGAGCACAAAGGCACCGATTAACAGCAATGATTCTGTTGCAGCTTCCTGCGCAACATAGTTTCTGCACAACAGGTCGATTGCCGTAGAAACGCTCGTTGAGCGAAATCCATCAGACTCCCGTCCCGAATCTCGAAAAAGCTCGGCATGAATATTTATTATCGTTGTTGCGTCAAGAGGCAATTTGATGGCCGAATCCTGAATTTCCAGAACTAGGCGTTGATAGTTGGCCTGTTCAATAGAGGTCTCGTTTCTTTCCAGACGACAGGCTGCCGCCGCAGAATGCTCTGCGCTCACCAACCGCAAGGACTCCATGGCGTCAAGAACATGGATGCCGTACATTTCCGCTCTTCCCTTGTGTTCGCCAATCTCCCGCAGGTATCCCGCCATTTTCAAATCGATCGTCTGTTTCTGCAACCATTCTGGCGCCAACAACATCATGAAC
>DATMYT010000530.1:0-2365 GCA_035560855.1 Negativicutes bacterium
CATATATACGATGAAGATGTATTGATAAGTTTTGCGTTTTGTGAGATACATTAAGAAAACAAATAACATCTTTTTTAAGCGATTGCAGGGAGTGGTGAGATTTGAAGTTGGTATCGTGGAATGTCAACGGATTGAGAGCTTGCATGGGCAAGGGGTTTAAAAATATTTTCACTACTACGGATGCTGATATCCTTTGCGTTCAGGAAACAAAAATGCAGCAAGGACAAGCTGAAATTGCATTTAGCGGCTATGAACAATTTTGGAACAGCGCGCTAAAGAAGGGGTATTCAGGTACAGCTGTTTTCTCCAGGGTACAGCCATTGGCGGTTTCATATGGGATGGGGCAGGACGAACACGATCAGGAAGGTCGCCTGATAAGCCTGGAATTTAAAGAGTTTTACTTAGTAAATGTGTATACGCCAAATTCCCAGCGAGGACTTTTGCGACTGGAATACCGGATGCAATGGGAAGACTCTTTTCGCGAATATATTGGGAAGCTGGGCGCAGAGAAACCGGTCATTATTTGCGGCGACCTGAACGTAGCACATCAAGAAATTGATATCAAGAATCCCGCCGCCAACAAAAACAATGCCGGTTTTACCCAAAATGAGAGAGATAAGATGACGCAGCTTCTGGAAACTGGGCTAACCGACAGTTTTCGCCATTTGTATCCCGAACGCCGCGACGCCTATTCCTGGTGGTCATATATGGGGAATGCACGCGCGCGAAATGTTGGTTGGCGGATTGATTATTTTTTGGTTTCGGACGGCCTCTGTTCGATGATTCAAGCGGCGGACATTCTCCCGGATGTGCAGGGCAGCGACCACTGTCCGGTTATGCTTGAGATTTTCTAAAGAATGGGATTACCCATTTGCTTTCAATAGGAATGTTGAGTAGAATAGCCCTGTAGAGACTAGGGAAAATAGTTGACTGGATAAGGGTTGGGGGTTGGCATGGAGAACGCAGCAAGGGATATTGTAGGTATTGCAATGGCGGAGCGACAATGGACGAAAAGTCTGATTGAAGCGATCTGCGATGGAGTTCTTATCGCCGATGCCATGGGAAATATATGTTATGTAAATGGTGGATACCTAAAAATAACCGGTTTGTCGGAAGCAAATATTATTGGTCGCCCACTGTCGGAGATCAGACCTGGTAGCGTACTGCCGCAGGTTATAAAGTCCGGTGAAGGCCGAATGGGGGTTTACCGACGGGAGGGCCGCGCCGAATATGTTGTGGACATGGCGCCGATTCGTTACGAGGGAAAAATTGTCGGCGGAATTTCCACAGTCAAAGAAATCGCCAGAATTCAAGCTCTTTCCCGAGAGCTTGAAAAGTATGTGAAAAAGAACAGGGAACTTACCTCCGTTGTAAGTACCATTTATAATGCACGCTACACTTTTCATGACATAGTTGGCGCCTCACCGGGCATTCGGAAAGCAGTGGCGTTCGCGGAGAAAATTGCGCAATGTGATGAAGATATTTTGATTTGCGGCGAAAGCGGCACAGGGAAAGAAATGTTTGCGCAGGCGATTCACAATGGGAGTTCACGCGCTGCCATGCCGTTTGTGCCGGTGAATTGTCCCACACTGCATTCAACCCTTGTTGAAAGTGAACTGTTCGGATACGAAGATGGAGCTTTTACCGGCGCCCGCAAAGGGGGAAAGGTCGGCCTGTTTTTTGTTGCAGATAACGGAACGATTATGTTGGACGAGGTTGCTGAACTGCCCTATGACATGCAGGCGAAGCTACTGCGTGTTTTGCAGGAACGCAAGGTGAGACGGATTGGCGAATCGGCGGAGCAGGCGCTCAACCTTCGGGTGATTGCCGTTACCAACAAGAATCTTTTGACGCTATCCAAAGAAGGAAAGTTTCGCGAGGATTTATACTACCGCTTAAATGCCATGACATTAGAAGTACCTTCATTGAAAAGTCGCCAGGAGGACTTAGCGATTTTGTCGGAGCACTTTCTCGCTGAATGGTGCAAACGCAACGGAAGGTACCTGACGCTTCATGCCTCTGCCTGGGAAATGATCAACAGCTACGACTGGCCTGGGAACATCCGGGAACTTAAACATGTAATCGAGTTTTCTGCGTATCTTTGCGAGGGAGGCGTTATCCATTCGATTCGGCTGCCCCAATCAATGCCGCGGGCCAGTGCGCTATCGGGAGAGGAGCTATCAACACCGCCGGAAAGCTTGAAGCGAATTGTCGAGAATACGGAAAGAGCTGTGATTCAGGCGATGTTCAAAAGGTATGGTGACAGTCTGGAGTCTAAGAAGGTTATTGCGAATCAATTGGGCATTTCACTGGCGACCTTATATAATAAAGCCAAATATTGGGCAGAAAATGAAAAATCATAAAT
>DATMYT010000531.1:0-2392 GCA_035560855.1 Negativicutes bacterium
GAAAATAAGGACAACTGTTAAAAGCAAAGCCCGCGGTGAGTGGACCATCGAGGCTTTGTAGTGCGCGGGTCGTGGATTCGCGGCCTATTACGGCTCCGGTTAAATCAAGGGTCTGCAATTGTTTTTGCAGGTCCTTTTAATGTTTGCCGAGTTTCGGTTTGGTTTTGGAGACTGAACTAGAACAGTTCAATTTTTGTGCCATAACCGGCGGTAACGGCTTGCTGATAAACTTTGGCGGCTGTGGCGATATCCTGGACTGACAGGCCAGTAGAATCAAACAGGGTTATTTCCTGGTCATTTTCCCTGCCGGCTTTTTGACCCAATAGGATTTGGCCGATTTCGGCGTAAATGTTTTCTGTTACAATAGATCCGGATCTTATGGCGTTTTGGGTTTCGCCCCGCTCGATACATTGCTGGATACTGTCGGCAACTACCTTCGCCCGGGGAAATATCTTGGCATCCAGTTCCTGTTTCCCGGGCATATCGGCTCCGATCGCAATGATATGCGTACCTGGACTGATCCATTTAGCTGATACAATCGGTTTTCTGCCCGGTGTCGCAGTGACAACGATATCCGAGCCGCTCACAGCACTTTGGGGATCTTCGCAGGTTACTATTTCAAGGCCAAGAGAGGCTTCCATATCCCGGCGGTATGCGGTTCTTTCTTCGGCGATGGGGCTCCAAACTTTGACGGTCTTAACTGGTACCACCCGGGTCAAAGCCATAACTTGCATCCGGGCCTGGTTGCCTGCGCCAATTACCCCCACTATTTCCGAATTTTCTCTTGCCAGCACCTTGGCGGATACTCCGCCTGCGGCGCCGGTCCGGAAGCTAGTGATGAGGTTGCCGTCCATGATGCATAGCGGAAAACCGTTCTTGGCATCAAACAAAATAATAACCGCCAGTCCGGTGGGCAAACCGTAGGTTTGGGGATTGTTCCAAAAACCGACAGCTGTTTTGACCGCAATAACACCGATAGCTTTAGAGTAGCTTGCTTTGATGTCAATTTCGCCGTTGTGTTCGGGAATTTCAATCGAAACAATTGGCGGTTGTGCGACCATATTCTGATTAAAAGCTTTATACGCCTCCGTGACGGCCGCGATAGCAGCGTCCATAGGCAATAACTGGCTAATTTCATGCTGATTGAGCAGTAAAGTTTTCAATGCGCTCACTTCCTGTCCAGTTGATTATCCACGATGTATTCCTCCAATCTCCCTAGACAGGCGGCGAAATTCTTGCGGCCATATCCCATCCGGAAATAGTTACCATTAAACGCATATATTTCTGCCGGCAAAAGCAGCACGCCCTTGCTTTTCACTAAGTCTTCGCATAACTGGGCCACGGGTTGATGAATATTAATGCGGTGGAAAGCAATGGGGCCGCCTAAGGGCCGATTATTGACAAAAAGATTGGGATATTTTGCGAAGAAGCGGTTGGCTGTTGCCAAATGTTTCCGGATGCGGGACCGATTGCGGTTCAAGATCAGGTCACCATGTCTAAGGGCCGAGACCGCTAAAAATTCACTGGGGCCACTGCTGCAGATCGAGGTATAATGTTTGAAACGCACCATTTTATCATAGATCTCCTGGTTGCGGGTCGCAATCCAACCGATCCTGAGACCGGCAAAGCCATAGGCCTTGGACATAACTCCTAGTGAAACGGCATTTTCATAGATATCGGTAAACCACGGCCGGTTGTGACCGTCCAATTCTAAGCCTTTGTATACCTCGTCGCAAAAAATGTATAGGTTGTGCTTGCGGGCTATTTCCGTTATTTCATTCATTTCCGCTACACTCAGGAGATAGCCGGTCGGATTGTTGGGGGAGTTCAGGACAACTACTTTAGTGTTGGGTCGGATGAGTTGCCGGAGTTCGTCTATATCCAATACCCAGCCGGCGGGGCCTTGCTTGAACTCCCATTTCGAAACCTCACAGCCGATAGTGGCCGCTACCTCATACAAGGATTGATAAACTGGGAACATGCAAATAACGTGGTCTCCTGGATTAAGGACAACATTCATATAATTGAAGATTGGCTCTTGGGCGCCGACATGCACGAGAATTTTATCTGCCGAGACCGTTGTATAAAGTTTGGCAATTTCTTCTCTCAATTCGGGACTTCCCTTGCTTTCGGTGTATCCCAACCAACTCTTTTTGAATTTCTCTTCGGCGCCTTGCTCAAGAGCAAGTAAATCTTCAATGGTCATCGATTCACAATCCGATTGACAGAGTAAATATGGCGCCGTAAATTCATGTTTATCAAAATAGGTCTCCAGTTTAAAATCATTCAAACGCATGATAATCACCCAACCTTTTGCTAATATTATCTACATTTTAATTAGTTTTGCCGCCATTGTATCCATCCAATGAGGTTGGCTTTTAGACCAACCAAG
>DATMYT010000532.1:0-6877 GCA_035560855.1 Negativicutes bacterium
TATAGATACGGTGTATCCCAGACATTCAACTTGGCGCCAATCCCCATCTCGGAAGCCTTTTTGTAGATCTCATAACTCCAGGCTACGTCGTAAACAGGCTGACCACCCATGCCAAAGAGAATCTTTTCATCGTTACTCTTGCGACCGACCTTCTTGCCGGATACAATTTCACCCAGGTCGGTAATGACAGATGGATCCATCTTGCCATCGTGGATCCAATCAAGATAATAGGTGCCGATTAATCCCATTATAGTACTAAATGGATAAGCCAGCTCTTCCTGCCAAGCTTCGTACATCTTCCAGTTATCGATTACTAGATTTGCACGGTTCAGCACAAAGTCTTCATCCATACGGATGCTCGCGGGCAGCGATACAAATACGCCGGGCTTAAGCCAGTCTTCCTTAATGTAGGGATAGTCGCTACCGGAAGTAGCGACGTTTACAACGTCAGCCCCACATACCGCAGCTTCAATACTATCGGCGAGCTCAACTTTCTTGATCTGCGGAAACTTCTCTTTGATATATGCGGCAAGCTTTTCAGCTGCAGCAGGAAACAAGTCATAAATCTTTACAGTATCCAACTTCTTGCAAGCGTCCGCCAAAGCTATAAAACAGGTGCGACTGATAACACCGGCGCCGATTAAAGCGCAAATCTTAGAATCGGGGCGCGCCAGATATTTCGCACCTACACCGGGGATCGCGCCGGTACGAACGGCGCTTAGCAGATTAGCAGACATGAAAGCAAGCGGAGCACCGGTATCCGCATCGTTCAACGCAGTCATCAGGATGGAACGGGGCAGGCCCTTTTCCAAATTATCGCGGTTAGAACCGTACCATTTTTCACCGGCAACGTTAAAGCGACCACCCAGATAAGCAACCATTGCCATAAAGCGGCGATCAGGACCATTGTGGGGCATGTTGGGAAACTCAGGTTTATCAGGGAAAGATACCATAATCCCGTGAGAATTATGATTCTTCCCCCCCATTACATAGTCGCCTTTTCCCAGAAGGTCAAACACTTCGGTCATAACCTCAATGCAATGATGCATATCGGTAACACCAGCTGCAACCATTTCAGCTTCATTCAAATACAGAAAATCGATTTTAGTATTACTCATAATTTTCTCTCCATAGGCTTATCATTTTTTCGAAAATCAACTTTTTCAGGCACGCCCTACAAGATGGCATGCAACAAAGTGATTCGGTTCTATTTCAATCAAACCGGGTTCTTCCTTCGAACAAATCGGGACAGCACAATTACAACGGTTAGCAAATCGGCAAATCGGTTCGGGGTTAATGGGAGATGTGATCTCACCACGCAGTAGCAGTCTTTCCGGCCGGTTGTGAATCCTGGGTACAGGAATCGCTGAAAGAAGCGCCTGTGTATAGGGGTGCGCAGGGTTGGTAAACAGAATCTCCGAAGGCGCCTTTTCAATCAGTCGGCCCAGATACATGACCGCAATATCATCCGAGAAATGATTGACCACTGAAAGGTTATGGGTTATAAAAATGTAGGTCAAGCCCATTTCCCGCTGAATTTTTTTCATCAGGTTCAGAATCTGCGCTTGAATGGAAACGTCCAGTGCAGAAACCGGCTCATCGCAGATGATGAACTTCGGATTCATAGCCAGAGCACGAGCAATGCCAATACGCTGGCGGCGGCCACCGTCCAATTCATGCGGATAGGTGTTGACAAGGCGTTCTGCCAGCCCAACGGTATCCATCAGCTCCATGACGCGCATGAATCGTTTGTCAGGATCCGGAATCATATTCGCTAGAATGATGGGTTCTTCGATCGTTTGGGTAATGGTTTTGCGCGGGTTAAGCGAAGAGAAAGGATCCTGAAAAATCAGCTGCATGTTCTGCCGCATATGCCGCATTTCCTGCGTGTTTAGTTTCGGAATGTCGACCCCATCGAAAATGACACTCCCGCTTGTCGGTTCAACGAGCCGCAAAATTGTGCGGCCAATCGTCGTTTTACCGCAGCCCGATTCGCCCACGATTCCTAGCGTTTTCCCTTTTTCCAGATCAAAACTTACACCATCGACCGCATGGAGCATTCCCTTAGGTACTTTATAATATTTTTTTAGGTCCTTGACCTCCAATAATATGTTACTCAATGTAATACCTCCTTACAGCCTGCTCTCATTTGTGTCTTTGTATAGATGGCATTGCACGCAATGGGTTTCGCTGAGCCATTTGTTCTCAGGCAGAGACTGGGAGCAGACCTCCATGACATAATCACAACGGGGATGGAAAGGACACCCCGAAGGCAGGTTCGTAGGATCGGGCATCAACCCTTTAATCGGTTTGAGTTCGGAACGCCTGATCTCAATATCAGGTAGAGCATCAAACAAGCCTTTGGTGTATGGATGCCGCAGGTTGTCAAAGATATCTTCCAAAGTTCCGTGCTCGACAATGCGCCCGGCATAAGCGATAGAAACCTCATCGCATACTTCGGCTACAATACCAAGATCGTGTGTAATCATAAGCATAGACATATGATATTTCCGTCTCAGCTCGTTGATCAGTTTGAGCACCTGCGCTTGAATGGTCACATCCAAGGCAGTAGTTGGCTCGTCGGCAATGAGAAGATCCGGACTGCAGGTCAGAGCTATAGCAATAACCACACGTTGCTTCATACCACCAGAGAATTGGTATGGATACTCATTGGAACGTTCGCCTGGAATACCCACCAGTTCCAGCATTTCTTTGGCCTGTTTAAGTGCTTCTTCTTTGCTAACTTTGCGATGAATCTCGATACTTTCGGCAATTTGGGCGCCAACCGTATGCACCGGGTTCAGGGAAGTCATAGGATCCTGAAAGATCATCGCAACCTTGTCCCCGCGAATTTCTTCCAACTCAAGCTCACTCATTGTTAGAACACTCCGGCCTTCCAGTAAAACCTCGCCTGAAAGAATTTTCCCCTGAGGTTCTGGAACCAGATTAAGAATAGAAAGTGCAGTAGTGGTTTTTCCTGCACCGGTCTCGCCGACCAGACCCAGGGTCTTGCCGGCTTTAATTATAATATCCACACCGTTAACCGCTTTTACCACTTCTTCATCACTAATATAGTGAATCACAAGATTCTTTATCTCCAGTGTGTTTTCTTGTTCGTTCATCTTTTTGATTTCCATCTTGTCCTCCTGCTATTTTAACCTGGGATCTAGCGCATCACGCAATCCATCGCCCAAAAGGTTAAGCGAAAGGATCGTCACGAAAATCGCCAGGCCCGGCGCCATAACTATATAGGCGTGGTCACGCATATAAGCACGGCCGGATGCAAGCATATTCCCCCACTCAGGGATTGGAGCCTGAATGCCAAGGCCGATAAAGCTCAGTGCAGAAATGGTCAATATTGCACTTGCAACATACAGGGTCACCTGGACGACAATAGGACCGAAACAGTTGATCAAAACATGATTTGTGATGATATGAGTGTTGGTTGACCCAATGGCTCTAGCCGCCTCCACATACTCAATGCCTCTCACCGTCATCACCGCAGAACGCACTACACGTGAAAACTTCGGCGTAAAGGAGAGGCCGATCGCGATAGTCATATTCACCAAGTTCGTACCAAAGGCAGCCACAATCGCCAGCGCCAACAGCACATCAGGCAGACATAAAAATACGTCCATACAACGCATAATGACGTCATCTATTTTGCCTCCGTAATAACCGGCAATGGCTCCGAGCGCTCCACCAATAAACAATGCAAGCGCCACAGATGCAAATCCGACTACGAGAGAAATGCGAGCGCCGTGCACAATGCGGGCCATAATATCCCGCCCCATCTCATCGGTACCAAAAATGTGCTCGGTGCTTGGCGCCTTCAAACGATTGGGTACATTGATTTTAATAGCTTCGGTATCATAATTTGCAATTATTGGCGCCGTAATAGCTACCAGCACTATGAAAATGAAAATAAACAACCCGATAACAGCCATCTTATTTCGCAAAAATCTATTCCAAGTCTCCTGAAGGCGACTTTTTTTCTTGTATTGTTTGAAAAACTCTTTTCTCGTTGTATATTTCTTTACCACTTCGTCCATGATCAGCCCTTCCCCCCGCCATACTGCGCTTTAATTCTGGGGTCCATGTACGCATAAACAATGTCGACCACCAGATTCGAAACAGCCACGCAAACTGCCATAATTACCAAACAGCCAAGAACCGTGGGTGTGTCTCGCTTATTAATCGCTTCAACAAGCAGTCTGCCTGTTCCAGGAATTGAAAACACAGTTTCTGTCAGTACAACTCCGCCAAGCAAAGCGCCTATGTTCATTCCAATAACAGTAACCGTAGGCATCATCGCATTCTGCAGCGCGTGATTCAAAACAACATTACGGGCATTGACGCCTTTTGCCTTTGCTGTACGGATGTAATCCTGCCGGATGACCTCAAGCATGGAAGAACGCGTGGTTCTCATAATATTCGCCATATAGTTGGCTCCCAACGCAACGGAGGGCAGTATAAGACTGGCAAATCCATCTATGCCGCTCGAGGGCAGCCATCCAAGCTGCACTGAAAAAAGTAAAATAAGTAAAAGTCCCAACCAGAAAATCGGCAGGGATACACCCAGGAGACCTACAACCATGGTGAAATTGGAGAACAAGGAGTAGGGTTTGACGCCTGAGAAAACACCAATAGGCACTCCCAGACCAACACAGAACAGCATTGCACCGGCCACAACCTTGAGTGTGTTGGGGAAACGGGCCAGCAGTTGTTCGCTAACAGGAGCCCGCGTAATATAGGACATGCCGAAATCGCCTTGAATCAGATTCTTTGTGTAGTTAAAGAACTGAACGAGGAAGGATTGATCAAGACCGAGCTCAGTTTTGAGTTTGGCGCTTGCATCTTCTGTCCATTCATTGCCCAATATGGTGTTGGTCGGATCGCCAGGGGTGAAATACATAATGGTAAAAACAACAAATGTCACTGCCAGGATAACCGGAATCATGGCAAGTAGACGCCTTACAATAAATTTGAACATAAAATTCACTCCTATAATCGACATGTTCCCCAACTCAAGGCTGGGGAACATGTCGGAGGTCTGCTAAGCCTAAACTACAATATTCTCTTTAATAATGCAGTTTATAGTAGTTGTGAGGCATTTCGACGTTGATTTCTACGCCCTTCAGATCTTTGTTGGCAAGCGCATACATGTTGTTTACGTACAGGTCGGCTTCAGGCGCCTCATCAGCCAAAAACTTCTGAATTTCGCCATATACTTCGGCGCGAGGTTTGTTTTCAAAGGAAATGGTGCGAGCTTTGTCAATGAGAACATCCAGAGCAGGGTTTTGGTACCAGACGCGGTTTACGCCGCCAATACCTGCTTTTGTAAACCGACGAGCCAGGAACATATCAGGATCCCAGTAACAGCCCCAACTCGTGATAAACATCGGTGCTTTGTGCCCCTGAATGGTCTGCGCAAATACAGCATTCTCAATTCGTTTCACCGTTGCATTGATTCCGATGGCTTTCAGATAGGACTGCACAAGAACTGCCATCCGTTCCGCCTCGTCACGGAATACGATAATTTCGGTGTCAAATCCGGAGACGCCAGCTTGTTTCATCAGTGCTTTGGCCTTCTCAGGATCATAGCTGTACTTGTTGTCGGGATTATTAATTGCGCCCAAAACAGTCGGAGCAAAGGTCGCATTGTTAAATACTACAGTGCCATGACCATTGTGACCAACCTCCATAAGAGCCTTGCGGTCAACGGCATAGTTAATGGCCTGCCTGACCAGTTTGTTGCTGAAATTTTTATTTGTGTTGTCGTAGCCCAGATGCCAAACCAATTGGGAAGGATGCTCCCAAAGCTGCAGGTTGGCATTGCCCAACACACGATCGTAGTCGACTGTATCAAATACGACGTTAATATCTGCTTTTTTCGTTTCCACGGCGATAGTTCTGCCGCTTCCTTCCGGAATGATCTTAAAGGTCAGGGACTTATTGAGAGCTTTGTCCGCTTGATTGAAGTATCCGTCAAAGCGCTCCATAACAACACTGTCGCCGATTACGCGACTCTTAAATTTGTAGCGTCCGGTTCCGATTGGATTGCTCCAGTCTTTCGAAGCATCAGCCTTTTCCGCGTAAGCCTTGGGAACAATGCCGCAAGCTACGTGGGTCAACGCTGTAGGCAACGCCGGATAGGGGCCAAAGGTTGTGATTTGAATGGTGGAGTCGTCAATCTTGGAAATCTTGTCTACCGGTTTGAACAGGGCGCCAATAGCAGTGCCCTTCTGAGTTCTCTGCAGAGAGTATACAACGTCGTCAGCCGTCAGGTCCTTGCCGTCATGGGTTTTGACGCCCTTGTAAATCTCAAATTGCCAGGTAGAATCATTGAGTCTCTTAAAGCTTTTGACTAATTCCGGTACATTGCCGAGATATTCGTCTTGAGCAAACATGTAACTGTAGATGTTGGTAATAATATACCTGTTGGAAAGGTCGGAAGTATTAATTGGGTCGAAAGATACCATATCCAATTGTTGAACAACAGTAATATCTGCGTTCAGGTTGGCTTTGGGATCCACTGTAGTAGTTGGCTTTGCAAGTTTTGGTGGATTTTTTACGGTTGCTGCGGGTTTAGCACTTGCATCGTCTTTCTTGCCTGAGCCGCCGCACCCCCCTATTAGGGTTGCCATCATGACTAGAACCAACAAAAGAGACAGTACGAGGTTTTTTTTCATGAATTTGAACTCCTTTCTGTTCTGTAAAATGAGGCTTTTTCATAATTCACCAGCCCTATACAAGTAAGAACTGTTGAGTAATGAAATAAAAAGGACTTCACCCCCACAGTCGCCGCATTTTCAATTTATCAAGTGACAAATTAATCAAAATCCCGGCAACCTGGATTATGAAGTCACTTATATAT
>DATMYT010000533.1:0-3681 GCA_035560855.1 Negativicutes bacterium
AATTATATCTGGACGCAGTGTTTTCGCTTGGCCGATGGCTTCTTCACCGTTACCGGCCTGTCCCACCACCTCAAACTCGGGATGAAATTCCATCAACTTTCTTATGTTTTCTCGGGTAGTTGCAATATCATCAACGATTAGGACTTTGATTTTTTGGGTCATCATTCTTCCCCCCTGCCGGGTTCTGATTTAAGTGATCTTGCAAATCCTTCGACATTGGAGGCACAAGCGCTTGAGGGTCAACAATCGTCGGTGTCACCAAAATAATTAGCTCCGTCTCCCCTTTGGTAAAACTTGTACTACGGAACAGCTGGCCGATAACCGGCAGGTCCCCCAACAGCGGAATTTTCGTCACATCCCGAGTGACATCGTTGGAAAGCAGCCCACCTATTGCCATTGTCTGTCCTGAAGCCAGTGCAATGGAAGTCTCCGCTTTACGCATACGAATCGGCGGAATTTTAATGTTAGTCCCCAGTTCAATCTTATTGATTGAATTCCATTCCATGGCACTGACTTCGGCCTTGACTTTACTGGTAATAATGCCATCCAGACTGGCTTCCGCAGTGATATCTAGTTTGATTCCATAATCCTTCCACTCAATGCTAACCTGCCCATTTTGGTTGCTGACCGGCACGGGAATCTGCCCCCCTACCAGCATACTCGCCTTCTCCCCGCTCAACGTTACCATATTGGGCTGTGAAAGCAACTTGGCAAATCCGTTCTGAATCAGCAAATTCAGTTTAGCATTAATCGGAGCGAAAGTACCCAGATTCCCAAATACATCTGGAGATTTTGTATTTATTTGGCTCTGACCAGCATAGAAAATTCCGGGAGCTGTTGTGTTGGAACCGCTGTAATATTGAAGTCCCAATTCTTGTGTCTTTGTACGGTTGATCTCCACGATCTTTGCTTCGATCTTGATCTGAACCGGCTTGGAAATTTCAAGCAGGTTGACTACTTTTTCCCCATAGGCGCCGGCAATTTTTTCAGCTCGGGCTCGTTGGTACTGATCATTTACAGTCCCTTCTAGGATCACCGTCTTATTGACTTTTACCACCCGTATATCCGGATAACCGAGAATTCGCTTTATTTCATTGGCAATGGCCGGATCGGAAGCCGCCACTTCCACTTGATAAGTCTGTCGGCCCATACTGGACCATACAATCAAAGTGGTAGTCCCTGTTTGCTTGCCGACCAAAAGCAATTCCGAACTGGATGCGACCACAACATCCGCCACTTCCGGATTGGCGATCGCCGCTCTTTGCAGCCCGTATAGTGTAACAGTTCTGGATTGACCAGCCCCAACCGTCAATCTTTCGGGAGCTTCCGCCGCAACTACATAGATCGGCGACATACCGATAAAAAGACACAGAAGGATTCCGACCGTCAGTAGCTTCTTCATGGTCCTGCCGCCTCCCTTACTCAATTTTGGTTCCCCGAATCACCGTGACGCCGAACACGCCCTTGGCCTCGGCGGGTGGATTTGTGGTTGCGGCCGGAGCTGCTGGAGCTGGAGCAGCTTCTTTTGCCGGTTGAACCGGAGATTTTTGCACACCGACAATATCTGTGGGCGTAACCGACGGCAGCGCTATCACTCCCGCTTCCGGTAAATAGGGGCGCAACGCAAGTCGCAGTTTTCCCTTTTCTTCCGACAGGGTCATTTTGGTCGCTTCTTCGGGCGAGACAGCCAATGTCACGGTTGTCAATTTCACCGCGCCCGTATCCTTAGACGCTTCTTTTTTTGTATCCCGTTCCTGCAGCACTTCGCTTTCACGATTTACAGCCAGCACTAACAGATTTTGCAGCAGCATCCGGCTCACATGATCCCCAACGGCCTGCTGATCAAATGTCACAATGGCATCGACAGAGTCACCGGCTTTCAACAAACCTGCTACGCCAGTCACGTCAGAAACGGCAACGGTAAGTGCTCGCTTCCCCGCAGGAATTACGCCGGTAAACCCGGCTTGTTTGCCAGCCGTAAGAAGACGCCGTTCAAGCACCTGCTCTCCACCGACGATCGCTTCCCTTGTCACAACCCCCACAACCTTCGACAGCTCCCGCATGGCGCCGCTCTGAATATAATCAGCCGGCATCTGCGCTTCCTGTACCATTTCAAGAGTGATACGGGTTTTGGGGGGAATATCCGATTTTGCCACCACAACAGTAGCCAAGTCCGACGGCACCGGTTTTTGGGTGCTCTCCCGCAGAAAATTATAGACAAGGCCTGCCGTGATCAAGCTCAAAACCAGCGCAATCCCCATCAATCCCTTGCTCGACAATTTTGCCACCGGGCTCCCCCCTTCCCTTTGTGCCGCATTCGTGTTTTCATTGTACAGGACCCTCAATGAAACCTCAATAGAATAAGCCTTCCAAGTGTACTACCCTAGTCTCATTTTTTATAGGACCTCAGTCCCTTTCTTACCACATCAGTCATAGCCATTTCTTTCTCCTAAAGTATCGCAACATGACGAGCGTAACCGCGAGCATTAGGCCCAGAACCAAAAAATAGCCATATTCCCACTTTAATTCCGGCATATTTTCAAAGTTCATTCCGTAAACTCCCGCAATGAAAGTCAATGGAATAAAAACCGTGGAGATGATGGTCAAGACTTTCATGACTTCATTCAATCGGTAACTGATACTCGAAAGATAGATGTCCAGCATACCGGAAATCAGGTCCCGATAGGTTTCCACCGTATCAATGACCTGAATGATATGATCATAGGTGTCACGAAGATACGGCCCGGTCTCTGGTGAACAAAAACGCGAACCGCAACGCTCAAACGCCCCAATTATTTCTCTCACAGGCCAGACCGCCTTGTGCAAATACATCATCTGCCGCTTGAAAGCATGAATCTGTCGCAGCGAAGCCGGGTCCGGCTGCTGTACCAGTTCCTCATCCAAAAACTCAATGGATTCACCCAGTTCTTCCAGCACCACAAAAAATTGATCCACGATCACGTCAAGCAATGCATAAGCCAGATAATCAGGCCCCTGGCCCCGTAACCTTCCCTTGCCATTTATAATGCGTTCCCGTACCGGCGCAAATGTCTGGCGATTACTTTCAGTAAATGACAGCACCCAGTCTTTCCCGAATAGAATGCTCACCTGTTCAAACGCAATTTCCAACCCCGGATTTGGTTTTAAATCAGCTTTCTTACGCGAAGATGCCCCAGCGCTCCCTGTTTCTTGGTTTGCAAAGGGAACGCGCATGACCAAAAAAAGATAATCGTCATACTCTTCAAATTTGGGACGTTGCGTGGTATTAAGAATGTCTTCAAGCACCAGTGGATGAATCGAAAACTGTTGTCCAATCTGCTCAACAGCTTTAACATCATGAATTCCGCTAATTTCGATCCAAGCAATCTCACGCACACGTTGAAGTGGCAATAGATCTTCCCACCGACCAATTTCGCGGCTGTCAGCGCCAGTTGCCCCGAAGTCGGTCTGCCTGATCTTGATTGTATCCGTATAGACTGACCCAACATGAGTCAAGGTCCCCGGCGGAAATCCTTTTTTCCCTGCATAGGAAGGCATCATACGTTTCAGAGGATCCACTCCGTCCATCAACTTTTACAGCTGATTCCTTTTTCACAGAGTGTTTTGACATCGATGCATAAAAGTCCTGCACTCTTCCACAGGTACGAAAACCGAGCCGAAATTTTCGGGCAGGAACTATCC
>DATMYT010000534.1:0-4215 GCA_035560855.1 Negativicutes bacterium
ATCAACTTCTGAAAATATAAGATTTAAGCCACAAAAGCCGCATTTTCGTTCTGTCAGGTCGCCAACCGTTGCTTGCGAAAGCATTTTGGCATTTTTTTTCATCTTCATGAAAAATCCTCCTTCTTTTTTTTCAATCTCCTACTTATATCACATCACGTTTTGATAATTCTGTCAATTGCGCTTCTTGCCAAGACAGTCCTTGTTAAACAGAAGGTTTGAAGGATTCTTGTCGCAAGCGTGGAACCTCTATCAAAGAACCTTTGTCTAATTCGGGAGGTTGCATTGCAATGCTATGTCGACAAGCTGAATTCTTTATTTCAACCGACAATAATCAACTGGATTTTCCCCTAATCTTACGTTTTATTTCCGAGGAATCTTATTGGGGTAAGGGAAGAACGGAGCCAGTTATGCGCAAAGCCATCATTAACTCCACCCTATGCTTCGGACTTTATCGGGAAACGACTGCTAGACCCGTTCAAATCGGGTTTGCTCGTGTTATTTCCGATCTTGCTGTATTTGCTTATTTATCTGATGTTTTTGTCGTATCTGAGTTTCGTGGCAAAGGTCTTGGAAAATGGCTTATTCGCAGCGTTTGCGAACACCCGGATTTGCACAATTTAAAGAATGTTGCCCTAATAACACGGACCCCGGAGTTCTACGAGCCGCTTTCTTTTGCCGTTCTTAACTCGTCGGGAATCAGAAAATTCATGTTGCGGGTCACTCCTTCATAACACAACGCACTTACTTCACGATTATTTCATTTTTATCTTAATTTACGCGAAAGCCCTCACCCTCCGTTTCTTGTCGGATGGGCGAGGGCTTTCGCGTTGAACTCGTTTCCTGATTATTTTTTCATCACATATGCTTTTCCATCAACAACAACCACTCCCGTTTGCGTCATAACTGTCGTTTTTAATACCAACCGATGCTTTGCTTCATTTTTTTCGATCACCTCAACGGTAGCAGTCACCGTATCGCCTATCCGCACTGGTGCTTTGAAGGATAACTCTTGCCCCAGATAAATCGTGTTGATGCCGGGAAGCTGTGTCCCCAGTACCGCCGAAATAAAGCCGGCCGATAACATTCCGTGAGCAATTCGCTCATGAAACATTGTGCCTTTGGCAAACTCCTCATCGATATGCACCGGGTTGAAATCGCCTGTAATCCCTGCGAAAGCGTAAACATCACACTCAGCTACCGTCTTGGACATGCTGGCGGTATCCCCAATTTGAATATCGGCAAATTGAACATCCTGAGCCAAAATACATCCCCCACCTTTTTATTTCTATTGTAGCGAGCGGGGGTTACAGGGCAGTAACGAAAGAGTTACAGAAAGAAGTTATAAGGTTTTGGTAAGTTGACGATAGATTTCCGTAGTTTTATCCGACTGCTGTACACACAATTCTTCCTGCAATATTGCACAACATTTTTTATACGTTCGAACAGCCATCGGAATGTTTTGCAGGTTCCCATAGCATAGCATCTTCAGCTGGTATGCTTGCTCCCAGCATTTATCGTGGCGCAGCATGGTATCAGCCCACTGCAACGCTTCTTCATATCGTTGTTGCGAAATGCAGAGTTTTACCAAGGTTTCCACTGCTTGCATAAATAAAGAAGCCAATCGTTCACGCTCCGCTAGGTACAATTCATTTTGCCAGTCGCAATCCAAATAGTCTCCTTGATATAATCCGATGGCTTTTTGAAATAATTGTTCGGCTTCTGTCGGATTCTGTAACACCGAATTCATCGCCCGATGGGCTGCACTTTCAAAATCATCCGCGTCAAGAGAATATGAGGCAGACAAATTGAATTGATAAATCGTTCCTTTTCGCTGGATAAAGCTGCTATTTTCCCGTGGCAGTCGATGAGGTTCCAACACAATCATCAAGTTGCTTAAAACAACCTTGAAATTTCGACTAGCAGCCTCAAAATCGGCTTCCGGCCATAAGTAATCCATGAGTTCTTCTTTGTGCAGCGGTTCATGGCGAGTTGCCAGCAACAACGCAAATAAGTGCCGGGAGCTTTCCCGTCGCCAGCTGGAAGTAGTAATTTCCTCCCCGTTGCGCCAAACTTTTAGGTTCCCCAGAACCTGAATTTGCAATTTGTATGGGGTTGCCGCCGACGCTGGCCTAGCAGCACTTTCTATACCTAATCGCCGAGCCTCTGCAAAAAAAGGCTCCGATGAAAAATTGCTGATATCTCCCAGCAAGGAGGGTCGTTTAAACAAAAATTCGCAATTATAATCCCGACACAACTCTAGCAATCTACCAAATTGGGACGTGAAGATTTCTTTCTGATGTGTCGCCAAAGCAATGTAGGCACCCCACCATGTGGCCGCCGCCTGGCCGAAGTGATCACCACAATGTTGGAAAAGCTGGGTTCCTTTCTGTAAATATGTTTCCGCTTCCGCAAATCGTTGGCACAAAGCTGCGCTCATGCCTAATGTATGATAAAGTATCGCCGTAAACCAACGATCGCAGCATTTTTCCGTAATTGCGATTCCTTCACGACCACAGCGCTCGGCTGCGCACCAATCGCCGGCCAGCGCATACAGAAGAGCCGTACCTTGCAACACTTCAGTTCGACTGCGCGGAATGTCAAGCTTGGAGCTAATCTCCAAACTATGCCGATAGGCCGACCAACACTGTTCCAGATCGCGTTTTTCTTGAATCAGCAGTGCATGCCCCAAACGGGCGTACCCAATGGCTGATATGAACGGCGAACCTAATTTTTCTCCAACTTCTATTCCTTGCTGCGCGGTGGATAATGCCTCAGTAGCCTGTCCGGCATACGCATAACACACAGACAAAATTAACGAGCTTTCACGAAACGAGCAGGGAACATGATAACTCTTTTGATCAGGTGGATTTTCTTTTTCTTTGAGACTGATCACATCTTGAATTCGCCCAGTTCGGAGTAGAATGCGCGCTTCTAAATTATTCTTGTCGTCAACGGGTATTTTGTTTCGTGCAAGTCGGCTATATCGCTCCGCTCGTTTTGGGCTGCCCTGATTGATCATGTTTTCGGCCATTAAATTTAAAATAGCCGCTTTTTCCTCGCCATTTTCTGGCGGCAGTGCTTTATAAGCCCGCCGCAAAAATTTTTCCGCTTGTAACGGCTGAATAATGTCCAGATAGGTTTCGCCCATCCCCAGATACGCGGCGCTTTCACCGCGCCCATTACTTGACGTCTGATAGGTTCGCGCAACTTTTTCGTAGAGCCGTATCGCAGTTTTGTATTGGCAAGCAAATCTTGCTTCATCTCCTAACGCCAAAATAATGTCCGGACATGCCTCCGCTTCCGGCAATTGCTGCAAAATTTGGTGCAGCAAGCGAGTCCTGCCGCTATGTACCAAATCCCGGCTGATTTTGCACAGAACAGCAATGGCGCGTTCCACTTCCCCGCCTAAAATAAAATATTGCAGGGCGCGTTCGGGTTCATCCCAATGCAAATAATACTCACCGGCTTTACTATAAACTAAAGACAGATCAGCGATTTTGTTGGTAGCCTCCTGCATTAAAAATTCGCGAAACAATTGGTGATATCGGTAAGTGCCTTTTCCCACTTCGGATAAAAACAAACCATGTTTAAAGGCAGCTTCCAAGTATTCATATTTAAAATCTGAACCTAAGACAGTCTGACATACCTTCACTGTAAAAGAATCTAAGATGGAGGACTTGAGCAAAAAAGTTTGTAGTTCCGGATGCTGACGTACTAATACATCACGCGCCATAAATTCGAATAATGTGTCCATTTCTTCCACGTGCTCCTGCATGCTGGCCGGCTGATGAAGTTTACTGCTCCAGGAGTTCGTAAACAACCGGATTACCATAATCCAACCTTCGGTAAGATCATATATTTTTCGGATGTCTTCCGCTGAATAGCGGTTGGGAATTACCTGATCAATCAATTGGTAAAGCTCACCTTGACTAAACATCAAATCGGCGCCTTGGATCTCCAATAGTTTTCCATTTACTTGCAATCGATTAGTTTCCTGTAAATTAATTTTTTCGCGTGACAAAATAACAATATGCAACGACTGTGATTTACAGGCCAAAAAACGATCAAAAAACTGTTGAATTTCTACATCTTTATGAACTAAATGCCAATCATCGACCACAAGCACCGCTGACTTTTTATTATAATTTTCGATTCCAGCCATGAAGATTGAAAAGGCATTTTTCCAATTAAATTGCTTCTCAGTCTCAATGGCAG
>DATMYT010000535.1:0-3959 GCA_035560855.1 Negativicutes bacterium
GGTTTATGATGTGTTGAAAAATGCGATTATCAATCATACGCTTCCCAAAGGATATAAGCTGGATGTAAATTTGCTGGCCAAGAAATGGGGCGTAAGCAGGACTCCTGTAAATGACGCCATACAACGGCTTATGGTCGCCGGTTTGGTTTCAGTAGTGCCGCGAAAAGGAACCTTTGTAGCGCAACTGGATGTGAAAGATATTCTAGAACTGATGGATGTTCGGTTAATGTTTGAGTTTCGGGCAGCAGAGCTAGTTATTAAAAAGCTTACTAAGAGTCAATTGAAAGAAATGCAAAAAATCCTGATGGGTATGGATGAGCTATTGCGTGCTTCTGCAGTGGATTATCTTCAGTACAGCAAACTGGATATGGCTCTGCATGAATTGCCCATCAGTTGGACAAACAATCAAAAACTATATCAACTATATCAGGCGCAAAATTTCCAGTGGTATTTGAGCCGCTTGCCAAGATCCTCCGCTGGGCGGGATGAGCATTGGGCGATTTTTCGCGCATATGAGGCCGGGGTTGTCGAAGAAGTAAAACAGGCAATTCAACAGCATATAGAAGCTGGGAAAAAGGGTGTTGTCACCATGGGACTGACGGATGAAAATAAGCAGTGAGATTTTAGGGTCAACAAAAATAAAAGGGGGAAAGGAAATGTTGAGCAAATGTAGCTGGATGAAACTGAATTTTATGGTAGTAGTGTTGGTAATGTTTGTAGTTATTGCCGGTTGCGGTAAAGCTCCGGCGACTCCAGCAACCCCGGCTCAAACAGGATTCAAACCGGAAAAAACCATAACCATGATCGTGCCGGGAGCGGCAGGAGGGTCGACCGATTTATTAGCCCGAGCCATAGAGAAAGTCTGGTCCAAATATTGTCCTCAACCGCTGCAAGTTGTTAATAAACCGGGTGGTGGCGGCGTTGAAGGCGCGACAACCGTTGCCCGCGCCAAGCCGGATGGCTATACTCTTGCCTTGGGGTATGGTTCAGGTCATGATTTGGTGATGCCACACATCCAAAAAGTTGAATACGACCCGTTTAGGGATCTTGTTCCGGTTGCTCGTCTATCGATGCATTCAGTAGTCGTACTGGTGCCGGCAAATTCACCTTTCAAAACGATGAAAGATGTTGTGGATTGGGCCAAAAAAGAAAATAAGCCTGTGACAGCTTCCGTCGGACTTACTGCCGGAGCGGTTGATTTAGTCATGCGAGGGTTCGGAGCATCAACAGGTATAACGGTTACGCCCATTCCGCACGCTGGCGGCGCTCAGGCCATGACTACACTAATGGGCGGACAGACACTAATTGGCGGAGGGCATCCTGCGGAAGTCATTTCGCCCCTTAGGTCAAACCGGCTTCGGGCTATTGGTATAGCTACTCCTGAACGCGATCCGGCACTGCCGAATGTTCCCACACTGAGAGAGCAGGGAATCAACTTTCATACCTGGGGTTCGGTAAAAGGTATCGCAGTTCCCCAAAAAACACCACAAGCAGTCATTGATTATTATGCGGATGTATTCAAAAAAATCACTGATGATCCAGATTTCAAAAAAGCTATGCAAGATATGTTGCAACCTGTACAGTATATGGGACCGGATGAGTTTGCCAAGTTTATGAGGCAGGCTTCCGATGACTATGGAAAACTAATCAAAGAACTGGGTTTGGTGAAAAAATAAGCAAAATGAAAGCAGACGCAGATACTCTCAAACATTCAGGAACGCCGACAATAGTTAGCATGCATGTCATACCGGTGGCTGGTTATGACAGCATGGTGCTGAATCTTTGCGGTGCGCATGCTCCCTTCTTTACTCGCAACATTGTGATACTCAAAGATAATGCTGGGCGCACCGGTGTGGGCGAAGTTCCGGGAGGGGACGGAATCCGCCGGACATTGGAAGGAACTCAACCGCTGGTGGTCGGTCACTCGATTGGGTTATACAACAATATACTCAACAGCGTGCGGCGGCAATTAACCGATAGACAAACAGGGCCGCAGTCTACAGTGCACAAAGTTACTTCTGCAGCGGAGGCGGCTATATTATCGCAACCTCATGAAATCAACCTTCGCAGCGACAACGTAATTACGGCAATAGAGGCCGCCCTGCTGGATTTGTTAGGTCAGTATCTGGAGGTGCCGGTAGCGGCGCTACTCGGCAATGGGCAGCAACGCAATGCAGTCAGAATGCTGGGCTATTTGTTCTACATTGGCGACCGACGAAAAACTGATCTGGCGTATCTTGGCAATCCTAATGCCAAAGACAGCTGGCTGCGATTGCGACATGAGGAAGCGCTGACACCACAGGCGATAGTCGAACTTGCTGAAGCGGCAACCGAACGCTACGGATTTAAAGATTTTAAACTTAAAGGCGGTGTAATGAGCGGGCCTGATGAGATCGAAGCGGTAACTGCTCTTGCAAAACGTTTCCCTGACGCGCGTATTACGCTCGATCCTAATGGGGCGTGGTCGCTTGATGAGGCAATCAGTTTGTGTCGAAATCAGAATCATGTGTTGGCTTATGCGGAAGATCCCTGCGGTCCTGAAAATGGTTATTCAGGGCGCGAGGTAATGACGGAATTCCGACGCGCAACAGGTATGCCAACGGCGACGAACATGATTGCCACCGACTGGCGGCAGTTGGGACATTCGATGCAGCTTCATTCGGTAGACATCCCGCTGGCTGACCCCCATTTCTGGACAATGCAGGGCTCGGTACGAGTTGCACAGTTATGCAACGAATGGGGACTGACTTGGGGATCACATTCTAACAACCACTTTGATATTTCCCTGGCGATGTTTACTCATGTGGCTGCTGCGGCACCTGGTGATATAACAGCCATTGATACCCATTGGATTTGGCAGGAAGGGCAGGAACGCTTAACTAAAGATCCCTTCAAGATAGTGGGCGGACTTGTTGAAGTTCCGCAAAAGCCCGGTCTCGGCGTGGAAATCGATATGGAGCAGATCAAGAAGGCACATCAACTCTATAACAAGGTTGGTTCTGGTGCGAGGGATGATGGCATGGCGATGCAATATATTATTCCTGGCTGGGAATACAACCCCAAACGCGCCTCTATGGTGCGGTAAATCGAATCATCACAGGACAAATCAAATTTGGTAGTAATGTAATAGAAAACAAGCAGCCAATCTTAATTTAAAGGTCGGCTTGTTTCTTTTTTGACATAACCAATCACGTTTTTTTTAAATTTGTCATTTCAGACACGCTGGATAATGTATACATTCGAAAATATTGTTTACAGAATGTTTGCGAAGATGTATAGTAATGGCATGAAAAACTACAATTTCAAAACACAGATGCAGACGTCATATTGCACGTTACCGGGTATGATTACCCATAGTCTTCGTGAGGCAATTCTCTCCGGTGAATTGAGCGGCGGTGTTCAACTCAAACAAGAAGAACTTTCTTCAAAGTTCAACGTCAGCATGAGCGCTTTGCGCGAAGCATTAAAAAGTTTGGAAGCCGAGGGACTCGTCAAATTTTATCCCAATCGCGGCGCAGTGGTCAGCGAGTTGTCGGCGGAGGAAGCGCAAGAAATTTTTGATATTCGGCTGTATTTGGAATTAGGCGCAATGGAGCTGGCAATTCCCAATTTGACTGAAGAGGATTTGGCTGCAGCAGAAGATGTTTTGAAAAAAACAGATGCAGAAAACCACAGTACACTTTGGAGTTCACTGAACTGGCAGTTTCATGAAATTTTGTACCGGGCGGCAAACAGACCAAAGCTGCTTTCTCTGATACAAAATCTGCACAACAATGTGGAGCGCTATATGCGACTTTATTTATCAACGCTGCACTATCAGGAAAAATCGCAAAAGGAACATCGAATGTTATTGGACGCCTGCACAAAGAGAGATGTCAAAACCGCACAGAAACTTTTACGTAAGCACATGACCGATGCAAAAAAGAACCTAAGTAAATATTTGAGCCGATAATCAAGTC
>DATMYT010000536.1:0-3839 GCA_035560855.1 Negativicutes bacterium
ATTTTATATCATGTAACGCAATGGGTACGAGCTTTGTTGGCGGAAGTTTTAACGAATGCAGAGCGCTTGACGCATTTGGCTTTTAATGATTTTTTGACTGGAGTGCCTAACCGGGCCAGATTTTTTGAACGCCTGACAAAGGATATCTATTGGGCCGAAACCAATGGAGCGTTATTAGCTGTCGCGGTAATGGATATTGATAATTTTAAAGAAATTAACGATACCTTCGGACATTCAGCTGGGGATCAAATTCTGGTCAAAGTTGCCGAACGCATTCAAGCCTGCACTCGTTCAACTGATACTGTTGCACGCATGGGCGGGGATGAATTTTGCGTTGTTCTTTCAGGCATCCGCGAAAAAGAGGATGCGATTATCCAGATGAATCGTATTATTGACGGTCTTTCCTCACCGCATCTGTTTCAAAAAACCAATCTACAAATAGACATCAGCATCGGTTTGGCATTTTATCCGAGTGATGGTTCCGATCCTCATGAGCTTATAAGAGCGGCAGATGAAGCAATGTATAGCGCCAAACGGAATGGCAAGAATCGGTTGCGCATCTTTGAAGACTTATCTGATGAAATAGCCAATGCATAAGCCGCCAATAGCGGGAGATAGGCCGGAATGTAATTTTTTTCGGTCTATTTTTCTATTTCACCGTAGGAAGATCGATAGTTGCAGGAAATTCTTTTTCCAATATCGAACGGATAGCATAGAGAAAGGTGGGAACACTCATGACTTTCGATTTTCATACCCATTCATTTTTTAGCGATGGCGTATTATCTCCAATTGAATTGATTCGGCGGGCGCACGTTGCAGGCTATCGTGCGATTGCTATCACCGACCATGTGGGCTTGGCCAATATGGAGTCAATTATCCGGGAAGTATCAAAAGACTGTGCCCTGGCGGAAAAACATTGGGGAATCAAAGCGCTTCCCGGCGTGGAACTGACGCATGTACCTGCGGCAGCTATCGGAGAATGCGCCAGACAGGCTAAAAGTCTCGGCGCCCGTATCGTCGTGGTCCACGGGGAAACACCTGTTGAGCCTGTCGAACCGGGAACCAATAGGGCGGCTTTGATGTCGTCCTATGTCGATGTTCTGGCGCATCCGGGATTTATCACGACGGAAGAGGCGCAGATTGCTCTCGTAAACGACATTTATCTCGAAATAACAGCTCGGGGCGGACATTCTTTGACCAATGGCCATGTAGTAAAAGTTGGGCTGGCGATAGGCGCCAAACTAATTGTTAACAGCGATGCGCATAGTCCGGAAAATATAATGAAAGAAGGCTTTGCCGCCAAAGTCGCTCAAGGCGCCGGCATACCGGTAGAAATACTGGAATCCGTATTACTGAGCCATCCCATGGAATTGCTTAAGCGCTTGGAAAGTAACGAATAGCTCTCATATTGCAGATTTGCTGTGAAGAAAGGGGGACGCAACGTCATGATTGGATTTGCCGTTATCGGAGTAGTCGTTCTGGGTCTGGTCGGTTGGTTGGTTTCTATCTACAACACGCTGGTTAAACTTCGCAACATGGTTCAGAACAGTTGGGCGCAGATTGACGTCCAGCTGAAAAGGCGTTTTGATCTGGTGCCGAACCTAGTCGAAACAGTGAAAGGATATGCAACGCACGAAAAGGAAGTGTTTGAAAAAGTAACAGAGGCCCGGTCGATGGTGCAAACTGCGCAATCCGTTGAACAGCGCCAACAAGCCGAAAACACGCTGACCACCACCTTACGGTCCCTGTTTGCGGTTGCGGAAGCCTATCCCCAATTACAGGCGAATCAGAATTTCATGGAACTGCAACGCGAATTATCCGATCTGGAATCAAAAATAGCCTTTGCCAGGCAGTTTTACAATGATACTACCATGAAATTCAACACTGAAACCCAGACGTTCCCCACCAATATTCTCGCCAGCATGTTTGGATTCCAGGCTATGCCTTATTTTCAGGTTGAGGAAGGACAACGCCAAGCGGTGCAAGTGAAGTTCTAAGGAGGGAAAATAAGATGGGGCGTTTTACCAAAATCCTGAAAGTGATTTCACTTCTGTTTATTTTGGCAGTTTCAGCCATCTCATTTTCCGATTTCAACTTCGACTTTTTCAATCTGCAAGACAAATCCTATAAGGAATTGGAGCTGCGGGTCGACGCAAAAATATTGCCGGATGGCAGTATGGCCGTTCGTGAAACCCGCATCCTGGAGTTCAAAGGCGAATTTTCCCGTTATCGTCGACAAATTCCCCATCAAGGCTTTGGCAACTTGGTAGATATTAAGGTTGCAGAACCCAATCTGCCTTATTCCCTGGTCACTACACCGACAGAACGTGCTGAAGGACGCTTCGCAATTTCCAAAGCGACTGTCTCCGGGATAGCCAATGATGTAATTGAACTTTTTTTCCAAGCGAAAAATCAAAAACGGACCTTTATCATTGAATATCGATTTACAGATGTCGTTTTCGTTCACTCTGACGTGGCAGAAGTATATTGGAAGTTCATTGGGGCCGGACGCAGTCTGCCTATCGAATCTATGACTGTTACGTTAGATCTGCCGCCCGGAGCTTCGGCGGAGGCAGTAAAAGCTTGGGGCCACGGGCCGTCAAAAGGAACCGTTCAAAGACTCAGCGGTTCGCAGTTGTCATGGCAAACTGCGAATTTACCCAAAGATAAATTTCTGGAAGGACGAGTAACCTTTCCCCTTGGGTTGGTTCCGCAAGCAAAAAAAATCACAAATAAGGTTGCCTTGCCGGAAATCCTTGCCCAGGAGCAACGGTGGGCTGATCAACGTGCTGCCGAACAAAGAGCCGCCCTGTTTAATCTTGTCGGCTCTTTTGCGATTGGTATTCTTGGAATTATTGCCGCACTTATGATTTTTTTCCGATTCGGACGTAGATACAAATCGCCTTTGGAAGTGGAATACTATCGCGAACTTCCAGGATCCTATTCACCGGCGGAAGCGGGGTGCCTACTAGACAACGGCAAGATAAAGCCGCAGGCAATAGCTGCGACATTCATGGATCTTGCCCGGCAAGGCTACCTCCGCATGGAACCCGCCCATAATTCGGAATCCGAAGATATCCTAGTGCACCAACTAAAACCAGCCGGGGAAAAATTGGCGCCACATGAGAGACTGTTACTGGAGTTCTTTTTCAATCGAGTCGGTGGAATGCAACCGGCCGTTTGGTTTAGTGCATTAAAGATCTTTCGGAAAGCTGACCCGCAAGCAACAGCAACCTTTATGAAGTCTTTTCAGCTCTCAGTCAAAGAGGCTGTGACTGCAATGGGATATTTTGACTCGGCTAATCGGGGTAAATCAATCGCAGGATTTGGACTCGTCATCGGCTTTGCCGGCTTGGTGATCTGTATGATGATGGAGTGGTTTTATCTCGCAGCAGCGTGTACCGTCGTAGTTTTATCAATGCTAATAGCCTTGATTAGTTGTCGGAATCTTACCCCTGCCGGGCAGCAGCAATTTGATCTGTGGCTGGCTTTTCGTCGATTTTTAAAGGATTTTTCCAATCTCGACCGTGCTCAAGTGCCGCAGCTGATCCTTTGGGAGCATTATCTGGTGTATGCAGTCGCACTGGGCGTCGCCAAAGAAGTAATCCGGCAATTACCGATCGTCTATCCGCAGGTCACTGACCCAGATACGCATTTTGGCGCTTATTGGGGTGGAATGTATCACTCGAACTACGACTCAAACGGGGCGTTACTACAGAGTTCTTTCTCTGGGTTTACTACCTTTGATGCCTTCGTGGATTCCATGGAAACTACGTGGAACGATGCCTACTCAGCCGTTTCCTCATCTGGTGCATCATCCGGCGGCGGTAGTAGCGGTG